>CAZKWW010000038.1:0-7813 GCA_964556635.1 uncultured Candidatus Ruthturnera sp. | reverse complement strand
ATCATTAATAACAATTGAGTTATTAGGCTTAATATAACCGTAAATCAATAATTTGGTGATTTGATCTAGCAACACCAACAATAAAGACAAAAAGAAATAATGCTTGGTTTTAGTCATGATGTGCGCTTAAAACGGTAGGCAATGCCTAACAATATCAACACTAAAACGATCATTGGCCACCAAATCACTTGATTGTGTTTTTGACGAAACTCGTCTCTCAACTGGGGATTGATGCGTAAATATTTAAGTGTATTTCTTGCCATAGCATGAGGCTTTGAGTTGGTCAACCATTGATGGTAAAGGCCATATGATTTTGGAATAAAACCCCAAACCCAAGGTGCATCTTCACGTAATATAGCCACCATTTTATCGATAACCACTTGTCGTTCAGCAGAATTTGGCATATTCTTCATTTGCTCAAATAGTTTATCGTATTCAGCATTTTGATAGTTAGCACCGTTCTCTCCACCCGTTTCAACTTTAGAATTTTTACCATACAGTAAAAATAAGAAATTTTCTGGATCAGGATAGTCTGCATTCCAACCGAGTTCAAATAATTGAGTTTGGCCTTTGGTCATTTTGTCTTGTAATCGATTGTAACTGCTCGATCTAATCACCAATTGAATGCCGATTTTTTTGAATTGTTTTCTAATCCAATCTAGTCTCGGCTGGTCTTCTGCACTACTGGCCGTTGTGTCAAAATATAAAACCAAAGGTTTATTGGTAGATGGGTCAATGCCTTTGTCATAGCCCGCTTGAGACATTAAATCTTTTGCTTGGGAGATATCTTTACGCTTATCTAGCGCATCATAAACAAAAGGGTTGTAATCCTCGGCTGCACCAAAAATACCAGCAGGAATTGGCCCATGCGCCGCACTGCCACGACCATTTCTAAAGATAGAAATATACTCTTCTTCATCAATAGCAATTGAAATAGCTTGCCTTAATTTTTTAGCTGACGGCGTATAGCCACCAACCATTTTATCTAGCATGTTAAACGCAGTGTAATAAACACTGGTGCTATTGCTGGTGAGTAAGCGAATATTTTTATCACTCATTCTTGGCGCCAAAACCGTTTGACCTTTAGCCTTAACCTCAATAGCTTGATCAAAATTATCGCTTGAGATGCCTGACTGATCATAATAGCCTTGTAAGAACTTATTCCAATAAGGGGCGGTTTCTTTTTCTAATAAAAAGTGCACTTTATTTAAAAATGGCAACTTCTCATTTTGATCAGCCAACAGGTTGTTTTCTACATCATTATCTTCTCCCTCACTCGGATAGTACTCATCATGAAAATTCGGGTTTCTTTGAAGCATCATTTCCTTGTTCGGATTATTAATCGTTAACTGAAAAGGCCCTGTACCTACTGGATACCAATCCAACACAATATTTTTATCAATCAAACCTTGTTGTGCATAAAATGCATCTGCTTCTGGTGGTACAGCAGTAAAAAATGGCATGGCCAACCAATACAAAAACTGCTCTTGAACACCATTTACTTTTATAGAATAACGATACTTATCGAGCACTTTAACGCCTGATATTTGATGTTGGGTTAAATCTAGCGCGCCCTTTACTTTTTTAAGTTCGGCATTTAGATCATCAAGGCCAACAATCATCTCGCTCATTAAGCTTAATATCGGAGAGTGTATTTTTGGATTAGCTAAACGCTTAATCTGGTGTACAAAATCACTGGCAACTAACTCTCTGCTTGCTGTTTTAGAAAAATCACTCAAATGATCAACATGGCTAAGCTCATCATCACTTAAAGTAAGATTTTTCTCAACAAAAGCAGGATGATCTTGGTACATTATTCCAGGCTTTATTTGCAAAATATATTCAGAATAAATCGTAGATTGTCGATCTTTAGCTGGAATTTCATCACCATTTTTATTGTAATAATATACTGTTGGCATATCTGCCAACACACCTGGTATTAGTGTGTAAGGTCGCTTTAAATAATGATATTGCAATGGTGTTTCATACACTGATTGGATGAAGGTCCACTCATTTGAAGAATAAGAACGTGCCGGATCTAAATGCTTTGGACGTGCAGAAAAAGAACTATAAAGCGTATTGTCTAGTCTTTGCGTATCAGGGTATGGATTATTCCAAGGCTCAGTACAAGCGCCTAATAGAGGTAAAACAGCCCATATTAAAAGCTTTATATGTTTATAATTCAACATCATATCAATTATAAATACTTAAGGAGTCTTATGGGTTTTTTAACAGGAAAAAGAGCACTGGTTGTTGGTGTTGCATCTAATCGATCTATTGCATGGGGTATTGCCGAATCTATGGCCAAACAAGGCTGTGAAATTGCACTAACTTACCAAAACGAAAAATTAAAAAAACGCGTTGATAAATGTGCAGAAGTTTGTAACTCTAACATTGTCATCCCTTGTGATGTTTCTTCAGATGACAGTATTGAAAACACCTTTAAAGAATTAAAGCAGCATTGGGATAATTTTGACATAGTGGTTCACTCTGTCGCATTTGCCCACCGCTCACAACTAGATGGAAATTATGTAGAAGTTACCGAGCGTGAAAAGTTTGCACAGGCTCATGATGTCAGCTCTTATAGTTTTACTGCCTTGGCTAAGAGCGCAAGCCCGATGTTAAATGAGAATGGCGCCCTATTAACAGTAAGTTACCTAGGCGCAATCCGCGCTATTCCTAACTACAATGTTATGGGTGTTGCTAAGGCCTCACTTGAAGCTAATGTTCGCTATATGGCGGCTGCAATGGGCCCTGAAAAAGGTATTCGTGTCAATGCTGTATCAGCTGGTCCAATCAAAACATTGGCGGCTTCTGGTATTAAGGATTTTGGTAAGCTATTAGATTACGCTGCCGATTCATCAGCACTTAAACGCAATGTTACTATTGAAGAAGTGGGTAATGCAGCGGCCTTCTTATGCTCTGATCTAGCATCCGGCATTACTGGTGAAGTGACTTATATTGATTCAGGTTACAACTTTTATGACAAAGGCCCTGATTTATAATTAATAAAGCTCATCCAAAAAAAAGACCTGCTAAATTTGGCGGGTCTTTTTTTTTGTTTTAAAATTAGCTTAATCTATAAACGCTCAGTAAAAATTTCTAAATCTGCGTTTTTTCTTAAAGTAGTCAGAATACTCTTAAACATTTCGTCAGACTCAAAATTTAACAAAGCGTTTTCTAAGGCGCTACTAGGTGTTTCATTAGAAGCCTTAACTTTTGATAATGCAATCACAACCGATTGGCGCTTATCCAAACTTTGTGCACTATAAGTTGTACTACTATTTGGCTTAGGTAAGGCAAATACCTTATTAACTATAACAACATCAGCTTTATCAGAATCACGCTTAATCCAGCCTACCTTATTCCACTGAAGCTGATTCTTGTCCATTAGTGCCTGAGCTGCTTCATTGTCGCCCTTTGTTAGTAACTCTGTAATTTGTTTAGCAATATTATCAACAAAAGTTTTTGCTAATAATGTGGTTAGGTGTGTGTTGATTTCACCTTTAACTTCGTCAAATGATTTTTGTCGTTGCGCTAATTTTTCTTTTACTCTGAGCACAATCACCTTATCACCAGACAATTCAATCGGTTCAGAATTTTCACCCTTATTAAACACAACATCACTAAAGGCCGCATCAATAAATTTTTGCTCGTACTGTGCGCTGTTTTGAGTAAAAAAATCAGACGTATTTAATGTTAGGCTCATTTGATCAGCCACCTCTTCCAGGCTAGCCTCATAAGCCAAATTGGTTAATTGCTCAGTGAGATCATAAAGTGATTTTTGCGCGCTTGTTTGCTTGTAAAGCTTGGTCAAATCATCGCGTACAGATTCAAACGGCTTGATGTCACCTGCTTGAATGGCGTTTAGTTTTATCACATGATAACCAAACTCTGTTTTAACTGGACTACTGACTTCACCTACCTTCATGCTAAACACCTTAGCTTCAAATTCAGGCATCATCACACCTAAGGTAAAGAACCCAAGGTCGCCACCAGCATCTTTCGAGCCTGTGTCTTGGGAATGCTTTGCTGCTAATTTAGCAAAATCAGCACCTTCGTTTAGCTGCGTAACAACCTGTTTGGCTTGTTGTTCAAACTCAACCAAAATATGTTGAGCTTGGCGCTCTTCTTCAGTTGTAAAACGTTCTTTTTCATCTTCATAAAAATTAAACAACTCGTCATCATTAACTTGAATAGCTTTACTAATTTGATCAAGTGACAATTCAACAAAATCAACTTTTAATTTTTGAGGCTCAAAGAAAGATTCTTTTTGATTGTCATAAAAATCTTTTACACTCTCGGCAGCTACTTTTACTTTGTCTGAATAATTATTTGCATTTAACTGAATATAACTAAACTCACGCTGCTGATCATTAAGTGCTTGCAGGTTTTTTAATGCAGAAGGTGTGACAAAAGCAGAGTCTAATAAATTGGTTTTAATCTGGCCTTGAGTTAGCTCTGCTAATTTGGTTGACTCGTATTTAACATCACTATAACCATTAAGCGCTAGTAGCTTCTTGTATCTTTCTAAAGAGAATTGGCCGTCAACTTTAAAAACGTTGTTAGACTGAATCAGTATTTGTAGCTCTTCTGCAGTTGTTGCATGACCCATATTTTCAGCTAATTGATCTAAAAGACGTCTGTTAATTATTGATTCTAAAGTTGATTGCTTTAGTATGCTGTCAAATTCAGCTGTGTATTTTTCAGCCAGCTCTTGTTGGAGTTGTCTTTTCTTTGGATTAAACTCTGATAAAAATTCTTTTTGGGAGATTTCCTCTCCATCCACACTAGCGACCACATCGCCTGAGCCATTAAAATCAATACCATAAAGTGCCGTAATGACAAAAGTCAATGAAATTAATACAACAATAACAATCGTAATTGGACCTTTGGTTTTATCTTT
The DNA here is from genome assembly GCA_964556635.1 of uncultured Candidatus Ruthturnera sp. Taxonomy (GTDB): domain Bacteria; phylum Pseudomonadota; class Gammaproteobacteria; order PS1; family Pseudothioglobaceae; genus Thioglobus_C. The sequence continues at coordinate 2,907 of CAZKWW010000038.1, read as the reverse complement.
AATAGAACTTAACATAGTGGTGATGTAAATAGCCTATTCGACAAAGCGACTAAAGCTATTATTAATAATAAAAAAAATAAGAATTATAAACGAAAAACCGCGCACACTTAGGTGGCTTTGTTCGATGAATTTGTTTAGATAAAAATCGGATGAATTCGAAGGCCATAACCAACAAAAAAGTTATGGCGGAGCGGACGGGATTCGAACCCGCGACGTCCTGCGTGACAGGCAGGCACTCTAACCAGCTGAGCTACCGCTCCGAATTTTTTTTGGTGGGCGCTACAAGACTTGAACTTGTGACCCTCGCCTTGTAAGGGCGATGCTCTCCCAACTGAGCTAAGCGCCCAAAAAAAAATATGCCTAGTACTTAACTAAGCACCGGGCATATTATACTCAAATAAAAATTAATTTACTGATTCTTTTAGGGCTTTTCCTGCTTTAAATGCTGGCACTTTAGAAGCGGCGATTTGAATAGCTGCACCTGTTTGTGGGTTGCGACCTGTGCGTGCTGCACGATCTCTTACTAAAAAGCTACCAAAGCCAGTGATTGCTACGTTGTCACCACCTGCTAATGCACCAGTGATTGCGCCTGTTGTTGCGTCTAATGCGCGAGCTGCGTCTGCCTTAGTTAAACCTGAAGCATCTGCAATTGCTGCTACTAAATCTGATTTATTCATCTTTTATTCTCCTGTGTAATAAATATTATTCTGGGTTAAAAAATCTAAGCCTTTAAGCAAAGGACTTTCAATGAATTATCCATCAAAAAACCTTGCTGTCAATAGCTTTTCGTAAAAAATATGGTATTCCTTATCTTCTATTAATATCCTATTTTTTTTAGTTGGTTAATTAATGGCAAAATATCATTTTTCCAAATTTGTGGGGTGACTTCCCCTAAATGCTTAAATATGATCACACCTTTATCATCTACCAAAAAAGTCTCTGGCACTCGATACACACCCAACTCTAAACCTAATTTCCCCGCTTCATCAAAAACAACAAAATCAAATGGGTTGCCACGCATGCTTAAAAAGCAATCACCAAAATTGGTGTGATCTCGATCCGCTTCAACACAAGCGCTTAATTTCTTTTTATCTTTATAGTTAATACCCATCATTTGCACTGAATTAGACTTAGCGATATTAATTAACATTTGATGCTCTACATGGCAGGTAGCGCACCAAGATGCCCAAACATTAACCAGAGACACTTTGTCTTTTAATTTATCTTGGGTTAGGTATTTTTCTCCCGTGTGAAAATCCACCACTTCAAGACTGGGAAAGGTTTTACCAATTAATGGTGAAGGTAGTTTTTTGGTGTCGCGTCCTAGGCCATCTAATAAAAAATATGCCAATACAACAAATAAAGCTAATGGTAAAAATTTACCCATGACTATTGTTTAGATTTCTTGGTTTTTTCTAGGGCGTCAGCCACTTCAGGTGGCATATAGTTTTCATCGTGCTTAGCGAGTACCTCTGTTGCTATAAATGTACCATTTACTAATGAGCCAGTGGTGATGATGCCCTGACCTTCTCTAAACAGATCTGGCAAGATGCCGGTATATTCAATACTGAATTTGTTTTTATTGTCTGTTACATCAAAATTAACCGTCATATCTTTACGCTTTACACTGCCTTTGCCAACCAAGCCACCCAAACGGAAACTCTTACCCGTTGGCGCTTTGCCTTCTACTACTTCAGTTGGAGAATAAAAATAGTTAGTATTACTGCCCAATGCTTGTAATAAAAGCGTTACCGCTAAAATTGCACCTGCAATTAAAAGTCCAACCAACACCATTCTATTTTGTCTTTTGGTCATCTACTTACCTCTTGAATATTTAATGCGCAATTGTGTAATTGCGTTTTCGTGGAGCGATTTGGTTCTGAAAAATAAAACAGAAATTACCGCAAAAGTTAAAAAATATGAAAACCATATATAGTAGGTATATTTATCAAATGAGACTAAATCAAGTAACGCGATCATCTTTGGCCTCCGGTAATAATTTCCTTAACCCAGCGTGAATTTTGCTCTCTGACCAATACTTCGTCTCTGCCTCTCATTAACACTAAAGCGCCATACAAAAACTTAAAGGCAAAACTCATCAACATCAGCGCAATAAACATATCAATCTGCATAGATACTTTAGTCACACTAACCGATGAACCTTGATGTAGGCTATTCCACCATTCCACAGAATAATAAATAATTGGAATATTAACCAAGCCTACAATTGCCAATACTGAAGAAGCTTTGGCGGCAGTTTTAGGGTTGTCAAATGCGTTATTAAGAGACATATAGGCTAAATACAAAAACAATAAGATTAGCTCAGAAGTTAGACGTGCATCCCATACCCACCAAGTACCCCACATTGGCTTACCCCATACCGCCCCTGTGACTAAAGCTAAAAAAGTAAATGCCGCGCCAATTGGTGCTGAAACAGATGCTACTACATTAGCCAACTTAATTTGCCAAATTAGACCTATCGCGCCAGCAATCGCCATGACCACATAAATAAGTAAGCTCATCCATGCAGCAGGCACATGGACATACATAATACGTACACTATCGCCTTGCTGATAATCGGCTGGTGATGCAAATAAGCCCCAATACAGCCCTACCAAAGTTAAGACAATAAACGGATACAAAAACCAAGGAATCAGTTTTTCGCTAATTCGGTAAAAATTTTGTGGTGTGGCAAACGCCTGTATCCATTTCCACATACTGATTAATAATTAATGATTAAGAATTGCAAATTATTTTAATGATTTCTGCGCCACATTATTACGTAAATAAGTCGGTAGTGGCAATTCATTACTATGCGTGCCATTTTGGTTTAAATATAAATCAATCAAATTTTCAGCCTTAGGATAAAAATCTGACTCATAGTGATGAATGCCTGTTTGTTTAGAT
>CAZKWW010000037.1:0-7872 GCA_964556635.1 uncultured Candidatus Ruthturnera sp. | reverse complement strand
GATGACACTTTGTCAAAAATGATGAAGCCGGGTATTGGTTCATATTACAAGTTTAAAAAACTATTTGATAAATATTCAAAACAAGCTGGCAAAAAACAATTTTTGATTCCATATTTTATTTCTTCACACCCAGGCACCTCAGATGAAGACATGTTAAATCTAGCCTTATGGTTAAAGAAAAATGATTTTAAACCTGATCAAGTGCAAGCCTTTATCCCTACCCCTATGGCAATAGCCTCAGCGATGTATCATAGCGAATTAAATCCTCTGAAAAAAATAACTCGACGATCAGAAACAGTTAAGACGCCACGTAGCGGTCAGCAGCGAAAGCTACACAAAGCTTTTTTGCGATACCATGATTCTCAAAATTGGGATGTCTTGCGAAAAGCGCTAAAACAAATGGGACGTAGCGACTTAATAGGTAATAAAGAGGATTGTTTGGTACCTTACTCGAATTTTGAGGGTGCGTCAAAGCAGCGCCATTTACGAAAACATAATAATGATTTTCATCATCGCATCGCTGCAAAAAAGTTCAAAAATAGTAAAAGAAGGCGATAGTCTTTTTATTGTTCAAAAAGAACTTTATTCTTAAGAAAAAACTCTATAATAGCAATCACTCAGCGCTGAGGGGGAGAGCGAAAAGCGTCTTGTGTTTTAAAGCACAACTTAGTGTTGAGACTACTATCTAAGCGTTAGCAAGCCGTGTTACTGCTTGTTCAATATTATCCATACTGGTGGCAAATGAAAAACGCACATAACCTGGCGCACCAAAAGCAGAGCCTGGCACTAAAGCAATATTAAGTTTTTCTAGACAATAAGTTGATAATTCGACATCATCTTTTAAACCCAAACGTTTGATCAAGCCCTCGACTCTTGGAAAAGAATAAAAAGCACCTTGTGATCTTGGGCATTCAACTCCATCAATGGCGTTAAGTGCATTCACAATGTATTCATGACGCTCTTCAAAGGCATCAACCATGGTGGCGATAATGCTTTGATCACCGTTCAGCGCCTCTAATGCCGCTGCTTGGGCGACAGAACATGGGTTGGAGGTTGATTGGCCTTGAATCTTTTTCATGGCTTTAATGATGTTTTCTGGGCCTGCGCCATAACCAATGCGCCAGCCGGTCATCGCATAGCCTTTAGACACGCCATTAAGAATAATAGTGCGATCTTTAAGTGACGTATCAGCCATGACAATATTGATAAAATCATCATTACCCCAGCGAATATGTTCATAGATATCATCGGTGATAATCAACACGTGAGGATGGTTTATGAGTACATTTGCGAGTGCTTTTAATTCATCCTTTGTATAAACTGCGCCGGTTGGGTTAGAAGGGCTGTTCATCACAAATAATTTAGTATTGCTATTAATACTGGCTTCTAATTGCGATGGCGTGATTTTAAAATCTTGCTCTAGACCAGTTTCTACAATCACCGGTGTGGCATCACCTAAGATAACCATGTCTGGATAACTGACCCAATAAGGTGCAGGAATGATGACTTCATCACCTTCATTAAGAATAGCCTGACACAGATTGTAAAACACTTGTTTTCCACCTGATGACACCATCACTTCAGTAGCTGAGTAATCTAGGCCATTCTCACGTTTAAATTTATCAATAATGGCATTTTTTAGATCAGGCGTACCATCAACGGCTGTGTAGCGCGTTTGTCCGTTTTGAATGGCATCAATGCCTGCTTGTTGAATGTTTTTTGGTGTGTCAAAGTCAGGCTCACCTGAGCCCATTGGTACAATTTGAATGCCTTGAGCTTTAAGTTCATTGGCTTTAGCGGTAACAGCGAGTGTGGCTGAAGGTTTTACTTTTCCAACCCGATCTGAAAGAATTGTCATTGTCTTTTAAAGTGTTAAAATCGAAGGTTTTATGTTAATCAAAATAACGCGCAGTGGGTAAAAAATTTCAACTAGAATCGCAATTTTCTCCAACGGGAGATCAGCCAAAAGCCATTAAAGCTTTAGTAGGTGGCGTGAACGCTGGTGAGAAGTTTCAAACATTACTCGGTGTTACCGGATCTGGCAAGACGTTTACTTTGGCTAATGTAATCAAACAAACCAAGCGCGCTAGTTTAATTATGGCGCCAAATAAAACACTGGCTGCCCAGTTATACAGCGAGATGAAAGAATTTTTCCCCAATAATGCGGTGGAATATTTTGTCTCTTATTATGACTATTACCAGCCTGAAGCTTATGTGCCAGCGAGTGATACTTACATTGAAAAAGATTCCTCAATTAACGAACAAATAGAGCAAATGCGCCTGTCTGCAACCAAGGCTTTACTAGAGCGAGAAGACGTTATTATTATTGCCAGTGTTTCGGCGATTTATGGTTTGGGTGATCCAGACAGTTATATGCAAATGCTATTGCATCTGAGTGTGGGTGAAGTGACCAATCAAAGAGAGATTTTATCACGCCTATCGCAAATGCAATATACGCGTAACGATGTGACTTTAATACGAGGACATTTTAGAGTTAAGGGTGAAGTGATTGACATCTTTCCAGCGGATTCTGAAGAACAAGCCATTCGTATTGAAATGTTTGACGATGAGATTGAAGCAATTTATTGGTTTGATCCGTTAACCGGTGAAAAGCTTAAATCTTTGCAGCGGATTACTATTTACCCGCAAACGCATTACGTTACCCCTAAATCTAAAATTTTAAATACTTTGGATGATATTAAAGCCGAGCTTAAGCTTAGACGTAAAGAGCTGCTGTCACTGAATAAATTGGTAGAAGAACAGCGTCTCACCCAGCGTGTGCAAATGGATATTGAGATGATGCGTGAGCTAGGCTATTGCAATGGTATTGAAAACTATTCACGTTATTTATCTGGCAGAAAAGAAGGTGAGGCGCCACCCACATTAATGGATTATTTGCCTGATGATGCATTGGTAATTTTGGATGAATCACACGTAACCGTTAGCCAAATTGGTGGCATGTATAAGGGTGATCGAGCGCGTAAAAAAACACTGGTAGAGTTTGGCTTTAGACTGCCGTCAGCATTAGATAATCGCCCATTAAAATTTAACGAATTTGAAGATCGGGCACACCAATGCATTTTGGTGTCAGCCACGCCAGCAGCTTATGAGCTAGAGGTGTCGAGTGTGATCGCAGAGCAAGTGGTAAGGCCAACAGGGTTGTTGGATCCAACCATTGATGTTCGCCCTGTCGATACACAAGTGGACGACTTGCTGAGTGAAATACACAAGCGTGTAGAAGTAGGTGAGCGCGTGTTGGTTACTACTTTAACTAAGCGCATGTCTGAGCAACTGAGTGATTATTTGAATGATCATAATGTTAAGGTTCGTTATTTGCATTCTGATGTGGATACGGTTGAGCGGGTGGAAATCATTCGTGATTTGCGCTTAGGCGTGTTTGATGTCTTAGTGGGTATTAACTTACTTCGAGAGGGCTTGGATATTCCCGAGGTGTCGTTAGTGGCGATTTTAGATGCAGATAAAGAAGGTTTTTTACGCTCTGAGCGTTCGCTGATTCAAACCATGGGAAGGGCGGCTCGTAATGTGAATGGCAAGGCAATCTTGTATGCTGATCGAATTACTGGCTCGATGGAACGCGCCATGAGAGAAACCAATAGACGTCGAGAAAAGCAACAAGCTTATAACGAGAAGCACAACATTACACCAAAAGGTGTAGTAAAACCAATTATTAATATTTTAGATACAGATATCACCAGTCAAGAAAATGACGATAATATGGTGAATGAGAATATTCAAAAGCAGCTTTCTCCGGTGCAATTAGTCAAAGAAATTAAAACACTGGAAAAGCAAATGTACGCTTTTGCAGAAGAGCTAAAATTTGAGCAAGCGGCAGATGTTCGTAACCAAATAAAACAACTTAAAGATGGTCAATTTAAACATTAACGAAATATTTTATTCACTGCAAGGTGAGGCTCGCGAAGTAGGATTGCCAACGGTGTTTATACGCCTGACTGGTTGCCCACTACGTTGTGCCTATTGCGATACTGAATATGCCTTTAAGGGTAAAAATATGCTCAGTATTGATGAAATACTAGCCGAAGTTAAGCAATACAATACACGCTACGTATGTGTTACTGGTGGTGAGCCATTGGCTCAAATTGATTGCCATGTTTTGTTAGATGCGCTAATTAAGGACGATTACCAAGTATCGTTAGAAACCAGTGGCAGTATTGATATTGGCGCTGTCAACCCAGGTGTGTCAGTCGTCATGGATATTAAAACCCCATCATCAGATGAGTCTAAGCACAATAAATATGACAATATTGCCAAGCTTAAAGCTAAAGATCAATTGAAGTTTGTGATTGGCTCTCGAGCCGATTTTGACTGGAGTGTTGATATTTTAGAAAAATATCCAACCGATGCCGGTGTGTTGTTTTCACCAGTGTTTGATGCACTTACTCACACGCAATTGGCTGACTGGATTTTAGACAAACAACTGAATGTACGCATGCAAGTGCAAATGCACAAACTACTTTGGGGCGACGAACCCGGCAGATAACTAGTTAATCGTTATCTTTTTAACTTGTGGTTTTGGTTTGTCTAGTTTTGGAATAGACACGGTTAACACACCATCTTTAAAGTCTGCACTAATGTTGTCTTTATCGCCATCACGTGGAATAGACATCGAGTGAGAAAAACTCGTTGACGATCTGGCGCTTTGATTATCAGCGATTTTTTCGCTATTGCGCGCGCCTTTAACGACAAGCATATTTTTATGAGTTGAGATATCAATATCTTCTTTGTTTAGGCCTGATATTTTTACCTCTACTACGTAGTTGTTATTGTCTTTATCAAAGTATTGTTTTGACTGTGAGCTAAAGCGATTTGCCGAATGTTGTAGGCGGTTCATTTCATGGTCTAATTGTTGAAATTGACGATCAAAATCACGCCAAAAGCCATTATTAAAGCCTTGGTTAAAAAAGCCTGATTGAAAAGGTCCGTGTGCACTTGCTAGGGTTGATGTCAACAGCGCAACAATTGGTAAGATTTTATTCATGTGTTGTCTCCAATATTGATCAATATAAGTATATTGTACAAATATTAAGACAGATTTTCAAGCGCTTGTTAGGCGAGCTTGTCATCTGCAACGTGATAGGTTGGATCTTCTAACACATTAACCTCTACTAGGTTTTTAGCCGTTTTAAGCAGTAGTCGACATTCGGCGCTTAAGTGCTGCAGGTGCAGTGTTTTACCCACACGTTTATAACGTGCAGCTAATTTATCAATGGCTTGAATAGCTGAGTGATCTAGCACTCTAGAGTTACCAAAATCAATGTAAACATCATCAGTGTCTTCTTTCGGATTGAACAACTCTTGAAAGCGATCTTTTGAGGCAAAGAACAGGGTGCCGTGAATTTCGTAGACATTATTACCTTGTTCATTTTGCGTTTGGTTAACAAAAATCTTACTAGCAGATTCCCAAGCGAAAGACAGAGTGGACAAGATTACACCAACAATCACTGCTAAGGCTAGGTTGTCTGTTAGTACAGTGATAACTGCAACAGAAATACCAGTAATAATATCGAGTGTTGGCACTTTACCAAACAGTTTAATCGTACACCATTCAAATGTGCCAATGACCACCATCATCATCACGCCGATTAATACAGCGATAGGAATCATCTCAATATATTCAGATAAGTAAAGGATGAATAGTAGTAGTGCAATCGCAGCAACAATGCCTGATAAACGACCACGACCACCTGATTTAACATTAATAATACTTTGGCCCACCATGGCGCAACCACCCATGCCGCCAAATAGTCCAGTTACCGTATTGGCAACACCTTGGCCAATACTTTCGCGATTTGGCTGACCCGTGGTTTCTGTTAAATCATCCACTAGGTTTAGGGTGAGTAAACTCTCAATTAAACCAACTAAGGCCATCGTTAGCGCATAAGGAAAGATGATTTGTAGTGTTTCTAAATTAAGCGCCACATCAGGGATATGAAATTCAGGTAACCCACCTTTAATAGAGGCAACATCGCCTACAGTACGGGTGTCTAAACCCAGCCAAATAACTGCCAAACTACCAACAATCACCGCAACCAGTATCTCTGGAATAATTTTGGTGAGTCTTGGAAAAAAATGAATAATCGCCATTGTGGCAGCAATAATGGCCAACATAATCATTAGTGGCTCGCCCGTAATCCAAATATCGCCAACTCTAAATTGTTTAATTTGTCCAATAAAAATAACAATGGCAATACCGTTCACAAAGCCTAAAAAAACTGGATGGGGCACTAGGCGAATAAACTTACCGAGTTTGAGCACACCAAAGGCAATTTGAATAAAACCAGTAAGCACCACAGCGGCAAATAAATATTCCACACCGTGAACAGCAACAAGTGTACCAATGACCACAGCAATTGCACCAGTAGCGCCTGAGATCATACCTGGACGACCGCCAATAATAGAAGTAACCAAGCCAATGGTAAAAGCGGCATATAGGCCAACCAACGGTGCAACGCCAGCCAATAGTGCAAACGCAACCGCTTCTGGCACCAACGCAAGCGCAACGGTTAAACCTGATAACACATCATTTTTGACATTAATAGGGGCGTACTTGTTAATCAGTGTAAACAACATAGATTTTCCTTATTTTTTAGTGGTGTTATGCCTTAGCAGGCACGACTGGTGTAGAGGATTTAACCCCTGTATTTTGTGCACGATGACGCATGACATGGTCCATAATCGTCATAGCCAACATAGCCTCAGCAATCGGTGTTGCACGAATACCGACACATGGATCGTGTCGACCTTTAGTAATGACCTCAATTGGACTGCCATCTTTATCAATACTTTCAATTGGCAAGCGCAAACTTGAGGTTGGCTTAAGCGCCATAGAAACCAATAAATCTTGACCTGAGCTGATACCACCTAAAGTACCACCTGCATGATTGGATTTAAACCCATCTATGGTAATTGCATCACGATGTTCAGTACCTTTTTGAGTAATTGAGTCAAATCCTGCGCCAATCTCTACTCCCTTAACCGCATTAATGCTCATTATGCCGTGGGCGATGTCAGCCTCAATGCGATCAAAAATTGGCTCGCCGAGTCCAGCCGGCATGTTGGTAGCCACTACGTTAACGCGCGCACCAATAGAATCACCGGATTTGCGTAGTGCATCCATGTAGTCTTCTAGTTCTTTAATTTTGCTAGCATCTGGGCAAAAGAATGGATTGTTATGAACTTCTTTCCAATCAAAGTTATCAAAAGTAATAGGGCCAAGTTGTGATAAGTAGCCTTTAATTTCAATACCAAGATTTTCTTTTAAATACTTTTTGGCGATGCCACCACAAGCAACACGCATCGCAGTTTCGCGTGCAGAAGATCTACCACCACCACGATAATCTCTAAAACCATATTTTTGATCATAGGTGTAATCAGCATGACCAGGGCGGAAAGTATTGGCAATATTGCCATAGTCTTTAGAACGTTGGTCGGTATTTTGAATAATAAGCGCGATTGGCGTGCCAGTGGTTTTACCTTCAAAAGTACCGGATAATATTTTTACCAAGTCCTCTTCACGGCGCTGCGTGGTGTGACGAGAAGTGCCAGGCTTTCTAAGATCTAAGTCGCCTTGTAGGTCAGCTTCGCTGAGTGCCATACCAGGAGGACAGCCGTCAACAATACCAACAAGTGCCTCACCATGAGATTCACCTGCAGTAGTCACTGTGAATAATTTTCCGAAAGAATTGCCAGACATACTGTTAACCTAAGTATTTAATATGGCTTTGATTATACCTAGATGGTTATTTATTTCGCCAGTTTGTTATACAACCATGCAAATACCAAACCACCAATAGCCGCATCAAAAAACGCCCAAACCATGCCAACAATTGTTCC
>CAZKWW010000036.1:0-7930 GCA_964556635.1 uncultured Candidatus Ruthturnera sp. | reverse complement strand
AGACATTATCGCCACCGCACTTAATGATGGTGGTGCTTTAATCCAATCCAAAGACATGGATGAGGCTATTGCTTTTTCTAATCAAATCGCACCTGAGCACTTAGATCTCTCTGTGGAAGATCCGCAAAGCATGCTGGATGACATCAAACACGCTGGTGCGATATTCATGGGTAGAAATACTTGTGAAGCCTTGGGTGATTATTGCGCAGGCCCAAATCATGTGTTACCTACCTCAGGTACGGCGCGTTTTTCATCGCCACTTGGCGTGTATGATTTTCAAAAGAAATCAAGCCTCATTATGGTGTCTGAAGAAGGTGCTAATGTATTGGGTGATATTGCGGCAACTTTGGCGGATGGTGAGGGGCTTCAAGCGCATGCGCAGTCCGCCCGTTACCGAATCAAATAAAAATAACGGCGTCTTTTCACTTTCTTCTGTGTTGAATTACTAAAAACACTTAATCACATAGTTTTTACTATGCTCAATCGCGTTTTCAATAATCCGCCTTGAAGATAAGTAAAAATACTTGTTATTTAGGTGTAAAAATTAGCTATTTTGATTATTTCCGAAATTTTTGGTATTTTAGAACGGGCCTTGCCCGTTCTAATAAAAATTTTATAAAATAGGCTATTTTCAGCCTTAAATTGAGGTTTAAAAGGTATTTAAGCGATTTTTATTAATGGCTTTAGCTTGATTTCGATTATTTACAATATTTTTAAATAAAACTAAAAAGGAAATTTATTGCCACCGCCCATGCCAGGTAATTTCATTTTAGATAAATCAGGCATGCCTGATGGTGCTTGACCGCTGTCCTGCATTTGTTGCATTTTAGCCATCATTTTCTTCATTTTACCGCCACCCATTTTTTTCATTTGTTTTTGCATTTTTTCAAATTGCTTTAGCAGTTTGTTTACCGCCTGAGGACTGGTGCCAGAACCTCTGGCAATACGGTTTTTACGCGAACCTTTGATTAGTTTAACGTGGGAACGCTCCTTAGGTGTCATCGAATTGATGATGGCGACCATTTGCGTGGTTTGTGTACCCCCCATGACTTGATTTTTAACACTATCTGGAATTTGGCCCATGCCTGGTAATTTATCCATTAAGGCTTCCATGCCACCCATTTGCTCCATTTGTAAGAGTTGATCACGCATGTCTTCTAAGTCAAACTGGCCTTTGGCCATTTTCTTGGCAGATTTTTCTGCCTTTTTATGATCAACCTTGCGAGAGATCTCCTCCACCACTGACAATACATCGCCCATACCAAGCAAACGAGATACCACACGATCAGGATGGAACGGCTCGAGTGCGTCAATCTTTTCACCAACACCTAAAAACTTAATTGGCTTGCCAGTAATATGACGAACAGACAGTGCTGCACCACCTCGTGCATCACCATCCGTTTTGGTTAAGATGACACCAGTTAATGGCAATGCATCAGCAAAAGCTTTGGCCGTATGCGCGGCATCTTGACCCGTCATTGAATCAACAACAAACAAGGTTTCAATTGGATTAACTTTCTTTTGTGCAAGCGACCGGCGGTATCCACCAATAAAACATCAAAGAATTGTTTTTGTGCGTGCTTCTTGGCACTAGCAACTATGCTTGAAGGCTTATCGTTTACGCTAGACGGATAAAAATCTACACCGACCTGCCTTGCCAACACTTCTAATTGATCAATCGCTGCCGGACGATAAACATCAGCACTGACTACCAATACTTTTTTGCTTTCACGTTCTTTTAAATAACGCGCTAATTTGGCGATAGAAGTGGTTTTACCCGCACCTTGCAAACCAGCTACCATCACTACTGCTGGCGGTTGTGTTTTTAAATCAAGCGATTCGTTTTCACCGCCAATAATCTCGGTTAGTTCGGTTTCAACTAATTTAATAAACGCCTGAGATGGATTAAGGCCTTCGCCAACCTTAAGACCAATCGCCTTAGTTTGTACTTGATCAAGAAACGCTTTAATAACTTCAAGCGCAACATCGGCTTCTAATAGTGCACGACGCACTTCACGAATCGCTTCTTTAATGTTGGCTTCAGAAAGCTTATGCTTACCTTGTAAGGCTTTAAAACTGTTGGAGAGGCGATCGGTTAAATTATCAAACATTTTTCTAAGTAAATACAACTAAAGTATCGTATTATAGTGTCTTTGGTTTATCTATAGTTAATGATGATTTTATCTTCTCTCGCGATTATCGCTTATGTTTCTGCAGCACTGTTATTAGCGCGTTATTTCACTAAAGATGAAATCCAACACAAACATCAACAAACCACCTCGTTATTAATCAGTTTTGCTATTATTGTGCAGGCGCTCAACTTTACAGACTTCTGGAGCAATGAAGGCATTGTTTTTGGCTTAGCTAATAGCGCTTCTTTCGTGGCTTGGTTAATTGCGATTTTATTATTCTTATCTTCGATTTCTAAACCGGTTCACGCACTGGGGATTTTGGTGTATCCACTAGTAGCGATTACTTTGGTTTTTAGTATCGCCTTCCCTGATACCACTGGAAAAGTAATACCCATGAGTTTGGCTTCGCATGTATTTTTATCAATCACCGCCTACGCCCTGCTCGCATTAGCCGTGTGTCAATCAGTGCTTTTAAAAATTCAAGAAAAACACTTGCATGCCAGAGAAATTAACGGCTTTATTAACAAACTTCCGCCTTTACAAACGATGGAAAGGTTGTTGTTTCAAAGTCTAAGAATTGGTTTTTATCTATTAACACTGTCGCTTGCTACTGGCTTTATCTTTATTGATGATTTCTTTGCACAGCACTTAATTCATAAAACCGTGCTTTCATTAGTCGCTTGGATAATTTTCGCCACACTCATCTTTGGCAGAAGGTTATTCGGCTGGCGCGGTAAGCAAGCTATCACTGCGACACAAATCGGCTTTGCTATTTTGGTATTGGCGTACTTTGGCTCTAAGTTTGTTTTAGAGCGTTTATTGACTTAAACCAATAAGTGCTAGTTTTTGTTCAGATCAAGGCTTTCTTTATAACGCAGATATGAACAAACAAATACGCTTATTAGTCGATATGTAATACCGCCAGGAAGGCCTCTTGAGGTATGTCTACTCGCCCAACACTACGCATACGCGCCTTACCTTTCTTTTGTTTATCTAGTAATTTACGCTTACGTGAGACATCACCACCATAACACTTGGCGGTTACGTTTTTTCTAAGTGCTTTAACATTGGTACGAGAAATAATTTTAGAGCCGATACAAGCTTGAATAGCGACATCAAACATTTGGCGAGGAATAAGGTCTTTCATTTTTTCAGCAATTTCTCGACCTTTCCGAACTGAGTCATCTCGGTGAATAATTAACGCTAAGGCATCAACTGGCTCTTGATTAATCATAATATCTAAGCGAATTAAGTCAGATTCTTGATAACGCTCAAATTGATAATCCATTGAAGCAAAACCACGAGAAACGGACTTAAGCCTATCGAAAAAATCCAGTACCACTTCATTTAAAGGTAATTCGTAAGTCATTGAGACCTGCTTACCCATATAGTTCAAGCTCTTCTGCACGCCACGTTTTTCAACACATAGGCTAATCACGTTACCAACATATTCGTCGGTTACCAAGATATTAGCAGTAATAATAGGCTCTCTAAATTCAGCAATTGATTGATTCGCTGGCATTTTTGAAGGGCTGTCTACTTTATGCACTTCACCTTTAGTGTCAACGATTTCGTAAATAACCGTAGGCGCAGTGGTAATCAAATCTAGGTCATATTCACGTTCTAAACGCTCTTGGATAATCTCCATATGCAACAAACCTAAAAAACCAATACGAAAACCAAAACCTAGGGCGTCTGAATTTTCAGGCTCATATTGTAGTGCCGCATCATTTAGACGAAGCTTTGCCAAGGCATCACGGAATTTTTCATAGTCTTCACCTGAGATTGGAAATAAACCTGCAAACACTCGTGGCTGCACGGGTTTAAAACCATCCAAAGGCTCATCTACGCCACCTTTTGCATTGGTAATAGTGTCACCGACTGGGGCACCATGAATATCTTTAATATTGGCAATTAGAAATCCAACTTCGCCTGCTTTTAAGCTTTCAGTAACTTCACGTTTTGGGGTAAATACACCAACCTCATCCACTAAGTGCTCTTCATTATTTGATAATGTTTTAATCTTGGTTTTGGCTTTTATTTCACCATCAACGACACGAATAAGTGACACAACACCCAAATAGTTATCAAACCAAGAATCGATAATAAGCGCTTTAATTGGTGCATCAATCTTGCCTTCTGGCGCAGGAATTTTCTTAACAATATCTTCTAATGCTTCTTTAATACCAATGCCAGATTTTGCACTAGCCTGTACCGCGTCAATTGCCTCAACGCCAATCACATCTTCGATTTCTTCTGCAACACGATCAGGATCAGCAGCAGGTAAATCAATCTTATTTAAAATTGGCACCACTTCCAAACCTTGGTCAATCGCCGTATAACAATTGGCCACGGTTTGCGCCTCTACACCTTGCGAAGCGTCAACAATCAACAACGCGCCTTCGCACGCAGAGAGTGAGCGCGATACCTCATATGAGAAATCTACATGCCCTGGTGTGTCAATAAAATTCAACTGATAAGTCTGCCCATCATCTGCTTTGTAATCAAGCGTCACACTTTGTGACTTAATGGTAATGCCACGCTCTTTTTCAATGTCCATTGAATCTAGTACTTGAGCAGACATTTCACGATCACTAAGCCCACCACAAAACTGAATAAATCGATCAGCAATGGTTGATTTACCATGGTCAATATGAGCAATAATGGAAAAATTACGGATGTTCTTCATCTAGGTGATAAAATGAGCGTTTTAAACACGCCATTATACAAGCAATGAATAAAGTTCAACCAATTACCTGTGTCGCAACTAGCGATTTAGAAGTTAGCATTCCCGATACACAAGGTCGCCATATTGTTTTATATTTTTATCCTAAAGATTCAACCCCAGGTTGCACCACTGAAGGGCAAGATTTTCGAGACAACCACCAAGCTTTCATTGATGCTAATACGGTCATTTATGGTGTGAGTCGCGACAGTTTGAAGTCGCATGAAAATTTTAAAGCCAAGCAAAACTTTCCTTTTGAGCTAATCTCTGACCCAGAAGAAACACTGTGCAATGTATTTGGTGTTATTCAAGAAAAAATGAATTATGGAAAAAAATACATGGGCATTGTTCGCTCTACCTTTTTGATCAACGCTGATGGTGACATTATCAAAACTTGGGATAAAGTTAGAGTCAAAGGTCATGTTGATGAAGTGCTAGAGGCTGTGCAATCGCTATGAGCAATGTAGATTTTGATGAGGTTGATAAGTTTGCCCAACTGGCTTCACGTTGGTGGGATAAAAACTCGGAATTTAAACCTCTACATGACATCAACCCGCTTCGTTTAAACTACATTAAAGAACATTGTGATGGCTCATTAAAAGATAAAGCTATTTTAGATGTCGGCTGTGGCGGTGGTATCTTAAGCGAATCAATGGCTAACGAAGGCGCTAAAGTCACTGGTATTGACATGGCTGAAGCCGGTTTAGAAGTGGCCAAGTTACACTTACTTGAATCTGGTTTTGATATAGATTATCAAAAAATCCCCGTTGAAGAATTTGCTGAAAAACACGCTGGAAAATTTGACGTGGTTACTTGTCTTGAAATGTTGGAACATGTACCTGATCCAAGCTCTATTATTAAAGCCTGCGCCAAACTGGTCAAGCCTGGTGGGCAAGTTTTCTTTTCCACCATTAATCGTAACCCAAAATCTTATTTATTCGCCATTGTCGGTGCAGAATATATACTCAAACTACTGCCCCAAGGCACTCATGATTGGGATAAATTCATTCAACCTGCTGAAATGGATAAGTGGGCTAGAGATTCAAAACTATCCTTAAAAAGTATGGTTGGCATGACTTACAACCCCTTTACCAAGGTTTATAAATTAGAAGATGATGTGAGCGTTAACTACCTATGCCACTATAGTCATTAATTTGTATTAAATCTATATTATTGACTTCTAATATAGAACGGCGTATAATGCGCATCATGAACAAAATATTAACAATTCTACTGTTAGTGACAACACTAAACGCAAAGGCTCTATCTCCAAATGAGATGCTGGTCGTCGTTGGTGCCGTTAAATACTACAATGAAAACTGTGCAGGTTTAAACCATGCTGGCATTAAGCAAATGAACAAAGGTCTTAAAAGATTCGACATGGATAGAACACCAATTGCTGTTCTTGAGCAAAACCCATTAGCCATTTCTGGTTACCAGACCGCTGTAAAGTATGGGTGTATGGGCACTAAGCGCGAAGCGCACAAAGCAGGTTACGGCCAGTATATTAACTAATTAAAACGTCGTATTGTATTCAGATTCAGCCGAATCTTTTTGTTCTTTAATACCTGATTCTAACACCACAAAAGCCACGGCATTGTATTTCTCATCAGACAAGCTTAAGTGTGCATGCTTGATATTCTTATTAACTAAAAATAAACGCAATTTTTCGCTTGGAATAAAATAAGGCTTGCCCTCGTCGTTATTTCTAACGGTTAAATCCTGAAAACTGACAGTTTTACCAATGCCGGTACCTAGTGCTTTTGCAAAAGCTTCTTTTGCAGCAAAACGCTTAGCGCAATAGGATGCACTGTCACCTTTATTAGCAAACAAAGCTTGTTCGTGTTCGGATAGTACGCGCTTAACAAAACCCTCTTTGTTTTTTTCAAGAATGTGCGCAACGCGCTCAATATTAATAATATCTGTGCCTACGCCGTAGATCATAATGAGGCCTTTATATAATTATGGGTGATTAGAAAAATATTAGATTTTACCGAATTGGTGATTTTATAAAGCGTAGGCATAGTAATTCTATGACTGTGCTTTGGAAGGTCATCAAGTTGGTGACAGATAGTGTTTAGATGATTATTCATAATTGTGTAGAGGGCTCACTTAGCCTCTAGCATTAGGTTTTTCATTTCACGGGTTGCCGCTTCAAGGCCAATAAATACCGCTCTGGCAATAATAGAATGGCCGATGTTGAGCTCTACAATCTCAGGTAACTTAGCAATTGGCGCTGTATTTTCCATGGTTAGCCCATGCCCTGCATTAACTTGCAAGCCAATGGAATGTGCATAAGTTGCCATGGATTTAATACGCTCAAATTCTTTTTCTTGTTCAGCACCAGTCGTATCAGCATAATGCCCAGTATGTAGCTCAATCACTGGCGCACCACATTCTTTAGCAGCATCAATTTGATCTTTTTGCGCATCAATAAAAAGCGATACAATCACTTTTGATTCACTCAATTGCGCACAGACATCACGCATTCTTGGTATTTGTGAGGCAACATCAAGCCCACCTTCGGTGGTTAGCTCTTCTCGCTTTTCAGGAACAAGACAACAATCTTCAGGTTTGATTTGACTAGCAATACCTACCATCTCATCAGTGGCTGCCATTTCAAGGTTCATCTTGGTTGTTAGTTGATCACGTAAAATTTCAACGTCTCGATCTTGGATGTGACGCCTGTCTTCACGTAAATGTAGCGTGATACTGTCAGCGCCAGATTTTTCACACAATAAAGCCCCTTCAATAGGTGATGGATAATTAGTGCCTCTGGCCTCTCTAATGGTGGCGATATGATCAATATTAACGCCTAAAAATATACTCATAAACTCACTCAATTTTTGGTAAAAAATAACTCGCGACTTTTTAATGGTTTATCGCCTAACAATGCATTTAAACGCTGTCTATTTAAATTGCGACATACTTTTAATTGCTGCTCATCAGGTGTGTTGTCTAAACACTCAGATGATAATAAATTCAACAATTTTCCCGATATTTTACCATCGCCCTGCTGAGAAAATCCAAGCTGAGGCTGGTAACTATAATTTTTATCTATTTGGATTAAATC
>CAZKWW010000035.1:0-8040 GCA_964556635.1 uncultured Candidatus Ruthturnera sp. | reverse complement strand
ATCCTGATCAGTCAATTGAAAGGCGTTTTGAGCTCAAGCATGGTCAACATCCTTTTGCCATTATTTTAGGTTGCTCTGATTCTCGTGTGCCACCAGAGGTGTTATTTGATCAAGGCTTGGGTGACTTATATGTAGTACGTGTAGCTGGCAATGTGCTTGATCAAATGATTGTGGCTAGTATTGAATACGCGGTACTTCATTTAGATGTTTCTTTAATAATGGTAATGGGACACTCACAATGTGGTGCTGTTGCTGCGACGTGCAATCATGAACAATTAGAAGGACATTTGTCAAGTTTGACCTTTGCATTAAATCCAGCGTTTAATCGAGCAAAAGATCAGCCAGGTAATTTGGTTGAGAATGTAACGTTAGCTAATGTTGAGAATGTGACAGAAGAGCTCAAACAGACAGGTGCGCATTTTCCAGAGATGGTGAAATCAGGTAAGCTAACGATTGTGCCAGCTTATTATCATATTGGTACTGGCAAGGTGGATTTGTTATGAATTTAGAAATCACACAAGAGCTTTCTAATAGCCTATATTGGATTTCATTAGTTGCAGTAGTGGTGTCATCTGCTTCTGGTGTATTAAAATCTGGCTTTAGACAATTTGATTTATTTGGTGTAATTATTATTGCAATTACAACTGGTTTAGGTGGTGGGTCACTCAGAGATATGTTGTTAGACATTGATGTCTTTTGGATAAAAGATCAAATCTTTTTTATTGCCTCACTGCTAAGCGCTATTGTTATTTTTATTGGTGCAAGATCTTTATCTATTTCGGCAAAATTATTTTTAATTCCAGATGCAGCGGGCTTGGCAGCTTTTAGTGTTGCAGGTACTTTGGTAGCGCTAGTGGCAGGCGCACCTTGGCTAGTTGCTAGTTTTATGGGGGTTGTCACCGGTACGATGGGCGGTATTTTTAGAGACCTTTTGTGCAATGAAACACCCATTGTTTTTAAAAGCCCATTGTATGCTACCGCCGCATGGTTAGGTTCTTTAGGCTTTATTGTGTTATTAGATAATGGTGTGGGCGTTACAATGTCGGCAATAATTGCCGGATTGAGTATTTTTATTGTTAGGATGGTGGCAATCCGCCTAGATCTGGGATTGCCAAAATTTCAGTTAAAAGAGTGATGGCTGACTAGAAGTCCAGCGCCTCAACTTCAAGGAACATTTTGTTGACATGTTTGCCTAATTGTTCATCATATCCATGCCAGTCCCGATATGCATCTAAGCGCTTATCAGCCAAAGGTTTAATTTCAAAATCAGACAAGTCTTCTTCATAACCTTTTTCTGCTTCCTGTTTAATAACCAATAGATAGTTTAGGTATGGATCAATTGCTGTCTCGATGTTGCCTGAATGTCCGTGGCCAAGTACAACAGTCTCTACATCAAGAGATTTTGCGTAATTAAGAATTTTGATGTTGTCAATCATGTTGGATGAACCATCAAATCGACCCATTCTGTGATGAAGTGAATTGTCGCCTGTGAATAGTGTTTTAGAGTTTTTGTGCTCTATCATAATGTCTGATGATGAGTGTGCCGAAGGTACTGGTGAGTGGATAACTAATGTTTGGCCATCAATCTTGAGCACATCTTCATGAGTAATAGAATAGCCTGGAATGACCGCGATGGTTGCTGCAGATTTTCCAGCGGTTAGCTCATTGTAAAAAACTGTCCATCGTTCAGCTTCACCATATTCTGCCTCTCTAATCATATTCATGTGGGCGTAGAATTTTGCATTTGGATATTTGTCTTTAATGGCGTGGTTTCCAAGCCAATGATCACCGTGAACATGGGTATTGATAACAGCGATAATTGGCTTTGAGCTAACCGTTTTGATTTCATCAAGAATATTGTCACCAACAAATTTAGAACTACCAGGGTCAATGAGTATAAGGCCATTGTCAGATTCTATAAATGCCGGATTATTGATAAAACCATAGTTTTCTACACTAGGCCCATCAAGCGGACCATGTATGGCATAAACTTGAGAGTTGAGTTGTTCAAACTTATAATCAACGCCATTAACGACCCAAGCGTGAGTCAGTGTTGAAAGTGCGAATGCGAATAATAGTGTTAATTTTTTCATTGTCCTCTCCCTTGGTATAAAGGTATTATTGTACTTTATAAGTTTTTGATAAAAAAATATTCATGCGTAAAAAACCTAAAATATTAAATATTGATACCCTTGCTACCACACGTGTTTTTAATATTGAACGCCTAGACTTAGAGTTTTCCAATGGTGAAAAACGCCAGTATGAGCGCCTAAAACCGCCTGGTGATGGTGCCGTTTTGGTGATTCCGATGTTGGATGACGATACGGTACTGATGATTTATGAATACTCCGGCGGCACCGACCGTTATGAGTTGGCACTCACTAAAGGCAAAATTGACGCAGGTGAAACACCGATTGAGGCAGCCAATCGGGAACTAATGGAAGAGATTGGCTATGGTTCAAACAAGCTAACGTTTGTTAAAACCATGACGCTCGCACCAGGGTATCAGTCTAACATTACACACATTGTGCTAGCGCAAGATCTGTATGAGGCTAGTGCTGAGGGTGATGAACCAGAGCCGCTTGAAGTGGTTAAATACAAACTTTCAGAGTTAGAAGATTTAGCCTATCACAAGGATCTAACTGAAGCGCGAAGTATTGCCGCACTTTACATGGCCAAAGAAATTATCAGAAAACAAAACGCGTGATTAATATCCCAGAAGAATTTATTCTTCACTCAAGTGACACACCTTTTCCAGACCTTGATTTAGCACTTAATGAGCCTAATGGGCTTATTGCCATTGGTGGTGAATTATCAACAGATCGCTTGCTTGACGCCTATACAAAAGGCATCTTCCCTTGGTATAGCGAGGGCGCACCCCTCAAGGGGGCATTAAAAAGAAACCCAGTGCTATGGGACAGCCCAGATCCTCGAATGGTGATTACCAAAGACGCTCTTCATGTTTCAAAAAGTCTAGATAAAACACTCCGTAGTCATCGTTTTGAAGTGCGTATGAATATCAATTTTGAGCAAGTGATTCATCAGTGTAAAAATATCAAACGTAAGGATCAAGATAGTACTTGGATTGACAATGACATGGTTTCGGCTTATACAAAATTACATCATCAAGGCTATGCGCATTCAATTGAAGTCTATGAAAATCAAAAGTTGGTAGGCGGTTTGTATGGTGTTGCTATGGGGCGTGTATTTTTTGGTGAATCGATGTTTTCTTGTCAAAGCAACGCATCGAAAGTCGCTTTAGTCTATTTATTAAAAAATACCGATTATCAGTTGATTGATTGCCAAGTAGAAAACCCACATTTAAAAAGCCTGGGTGCCTTTAATATAGAGCGATTCTCGTTCATGCAACAGCTTCGGGATTTGCTGTAAAATAAAGATTAATTTTTATACAATTGTGGTGACAACATGAATACAACCATTAAATTAGCAGCGTTAGTTTTGGTCATTATTGGCCTATCTTCTTGTGGAAAAATGGGTGAATTGGAACC
Source organism: uncultured Candidatus Ruthturnera sp. (assembly GCA_964556635.1). Classification (GTDB taxonomy): domain Bacteria; phylum Pseudomonadota; class Gammaproteobacteria; order PS1; family Pseudothioglobaceae; genus Thioglobus_C. The sequence continues at coordinate 4,531 of CAZKWW010000035.1, read as the reverse complement.
GGTTAAAGCTGAAGCGGTGGCATCAGTTTATATTGCCACTGATCACGCCTAAAGTTCGTTGGGTTTTTCTTACCAAAATCAAATTTTACATGCCGAATCTGTTGCAATAACAGATTTGATGGCGGCTTACGGCTCGCCACTTTATGTGTACTCACGCAGTGATATCGAAAACAATTGGCGTGAGTTTGACGAGGCTTTTGGCAGCCACCCTCATTTAGTTTGCTACGCAGTTAAGGCTAATTCAAACTTAGCGGTACTTAACGCGTTAGCCAAAATTGGCGCAGGTTTTGATATTGTATCTGAAGGTGAATTAGAGCGTGTGTTGGCAGCAGGTGGCCAGGCAAACCAGTGTGTATTTTCAGGTGTGGCAAAAACAACACAAGAAATCACACGTGCACTAGAAGTCGGTGTGCGTTGCTTTAATGTTGAGTCAGCTTCTGAACTAGACAGAATAGAGTCAGTAGCGCGATCGCTTGATACGCAAGCACCAATTTCAATTCGCGTTAATCCAAATGTGGATGCAAAGACGCACCCTTATATTTCTACGGGTTTAAAAGAAAATAAGTTTGGTGTTGATATTGATGACGCCATTGGCTTGTACCAACAGGCACATCATTCTGAGTATTTAAATGTACAAGGTTTGGATTGTCATATTGGTTCGCAGTTGACTGAAGTCTCTCCTTTTTTAGATGCGCTGGACAAAGTATTAGAGTTGGTTGATCAGCTTAACCAGCAAGGTATTGAAATTACCCACCTAGACTTAGGCGGTGGTGTTGGTATCCAATATGATGATGAAAAAACCATTGACATCCAAGCCTATATTGAAGCAATAATTGCAAAAGTGGGAAATATTGAGATAATTTTAGAGCCTGGTAGAGCAGTTGTGGGAAATTCAGGTGTATTTATTACTAAAGTTGAGTTTCTAAAGCAAAATTCAGATCACTCATTCGCCATTGTTGATGGTGCAATGAATGATCTTTTACGTCCTAGTTTTTATGATGCTTATCATCAGGTTTTGCCTGTTAGTGAAAATGCCACCGGCACCCAAGCCAGTTGGGATCTGGTGGGGCCAATTTGTGAAACGGGGGATTTTCTGGCCAAAGGCAGAGATCTTAGTTTGTCACAAGGTGATTATTTAGCCGTGATGTCAGCTGGTGCTTATGGCTTTACCATGAGTTCAAATTACAACTCTCGTCCACGAGTGGCCGAGGTAATGGTTTCTGGCGATCAGCATAATTTGGTGCGAGAGCGCGAGACCATTCAAGACCTTTTCGATAAAGAGCATTTTTAAAGTGAAAAAATTAACCAACAATCAAAAGAAATTTTTAAGATCAATGGGGCATGCGCTAAAGCCAGTGGTCATGGTGGGTCAACATGGTTTAAGTGAGTCGGTTTTAGCCGAGCTAGAGTCAACCATGGAGAAACACGAGCTACTAAAAATTAAAATTCGTGCACAAGACCGTGATGAAAAGCAACAAATGATCAATCAGATTGTGGAAGTGTCACACTCACACCTAGTCCAAGTTATTGGCAATATTATGGTTATTTATCGTCCATTCGATGAAGAGCCGCAAATAATCCTGCCACGAAAGTAGGGCGCCACTCTATATGAAAATCGCCATTAGCGCAGCAGAAACTTCAGGTGACTTGCTTGGTGCTAAGCTGGTTGATGCGTTAAAAAAACAAAACCCAGCTATTGATATTGAAGGCTTGGCAGGCGAAAAAATGGTTGCCAGTGGTTGTCAACAATTGTGGGATCAGAAGCTAGTCAATGTCATGGGTTTTAGCGAAGTGCTAAAAAAACTCCCGGCTTTATTACGCTTAAGAAAAACCATTATTGAATATTTTTCCAGCAATAAGCCAGCAGTTTTTATTGGGGTAGATGCTCCTGATTTTAATTTTGTAATTGAGAAAAAACTCAAATCTCAAGGCATTAAAACCGTACATTTTATTTCTCCCTCGGTATGGGCGTGGCGCCAAAGCCGCATTAAAAAAATTAAACAATCAACTGATTTAGTGTTGTGTGTTTTTCCATTTGAAGTAGATTTTTATCAAAAAAATCAGCAAAAAGCTTTATTTGTAGGCCATCCATTGGCGCAAAGTTTAAGCCCAAGAAAAAACCATGTAGCGGGTAAAAACATTGTACTGATGCCAGGTTCACGCGAAGGTGAAGTTAAGCGTTTGTTGCCAGAGATGATAGCAGCGGCCAAATTAATGGCTAAGCAAGATGCCGAATTTACTTTTCATTTAGTGCTAGCCAATGATGCTTTACGTCATTGGGCAGAGCAACAAGCAGATGGGCTAAAAGTAACGTTTTCATCGGGTGATGCACATCAACAGATAGAGCAAGCAGATTTAGTTTTGGTGGCCTCAGGGACTGCCACCTTAGAAGTAGCGTTAATCGGCGTGCCTATGGTAGTGGTTTATAAATTATCAGCCATTAGTTATTTTATTGCATCACGTTTGGTGAAAAGCTCGTATGTATCTTTACCCAATGTTATTGCGAATAAAGCCTTAGTGCCAGAGCTCATTCAAAAAGAGGCGAATGGTGCTAATATTGCCAAACAAGCGCTACAAATTTTAAGCAGTGATAATCAAGCGCTAGTTAAAGAATTTAAAAATATTCATGCGCAGCTAAAACATGATGCTGACGACGAAGCAGCCAAAGCGATATTGGATTTGGTTAATGAATGATATGCTTTTAAACATTGTTCAACAAGCCTTGAATGAAGATATTGGTTCAGGCGATGTTTCGGCCAGTTTGTTGCCAGAAGGACAAGTTAGTGCAAGCATTGTTGCTAGAGAGCCTGCGACTATTTGTGGCATTGATTACGCACAAACAGCATTCTTACTCATCGATGATGCAATTCAAATTAATTGGCAGATTAATGATGGCGATCAAGTTGTTGAGGGTCAAACCCTATGTACACTGCAAGGTTCAGCTAATGCTATTGTATCGGCAGAGCGAGTGGCGCTTAATTTTTTACAAACTTTGAGCGCTACTGCGACACAAACACGATACTTGGTAGATAAGATTGCACATACCGATGCACAATTATTAGACACCCGTAAGACTCTACCGGGGCTTCGATTAGCACAAAAAAGTGCTGTTAAATGTGGTGGCGGTGTAAACCATAGAATGGGATTGTATGATTGCGTCATGCTTAAAGAAAACCATATTGCTGCAGCTGGATCCATCCAAAAAGCAGTACAAACAGCATCTGATCAATATCCAGATCTACCTTTGATTGTTGAAGTGGAAAGCTTAGATCAGCTACAACAAGTGTTGAAGTTGAACCGTATCACCCGAGTGCTTTGTGATAATTTCTCAATTAAAGATTTAACCAGCGCGGTTAAATTAGCCAAAGGCAAGTTGTTATTAGAGGCATCCGGTAATATTGATGAAAATAATATTAGCGAGGTGGCCAATACCGGTGTTGATTATATTTCTATTGGCGCTATCACCAAAAACATTAATGCAGTTGATTTGTCGCTAAGGTTTAGCTGAAGCAAAGAAAATTGGCGAAGTTAAATCGTCTTTGGTGTTGTATTTAAGCGCCTCACCTTGTTCGTCTACCACGCTACCACCGGCACCTTGTAGTATGCACATGCCAGCCGCTGTATCCCATTCAGAACAAGGCCCAAATCTTGGGTAGTAGTCGTATTTCCCTTCAGCCACTTGGCAAAATTTCAAAGCACTACCTAACCGGCTAACTTGGTAATCTTCTTGTTGTTTTAAATGCTCTTTTAATTGCTCATTATGAAAAGAATGATGCCCAATCACCACTTTAATTGGGGTAGATGGCGGTTGTGTTACTAAAGTTTGTTTTATTTTGTCTTGAAGTTTGAAGCTTTGATCGTTTAGAGTGTAATAATGAGTTTTAGTTAGTGGTGCGTAGATCATGCCAAACACTGGCGTATGATTTTTTATATAGGCAATACAGATGCAAAACTCACCTGTATGCTCTAAAAAATCTCTAGTACCATCTAGTGGATCAATTAACCAATATTCACGCCATTTTGAGCGCTCATCAAAAGAGATGGCATCAGACTCTTCAGATAATATCGGTACTTCAGGTGTGAGCTTTTCTAACCCATCAACAATAAGTTGGTGGGCTGTTTGGTCAGCAATTGTGAGTGGTGTTTCATCAGACTTTACTTCAACACTCATGTCGCTTTTGTAAAAAGACATAATCACTTCACCCACTTCGGTGGTGAGCTTAATTAATGGTGGTGTTAATACATCAAACATAGGGCTTTATCATACCTTTTTCCTATCAATGAATAGTATGGTAAATCACAAGTATTTTTCTCTTTGTAAGGCATATCTGCAAATTACAAGCACTTTTCCTTTCTAGTAGGCGGACGTAGGAATAAGAGGAGGAGTATAGGTGTTGTATTAATTACAATTATTTTTTTCTTTCCCCTTCTAGAGGGCTGCTGTGTATCGCTAGTGCAAGGCGGATTAAAGAAAACACGACGGAGCATAGATACAACTATGTGACCGAGTGTTTTATTTAATCTAACGCAG
>CAZKWW010000034.1:7887-8094 GCA_964556635.1 uncultured Candidatus Ruthturnera sp. | reverse complement strand
CTATTAATGGGGTTAATTTGGGGAGCAGATTCGGGTGCTTATTTTGTAGGCAGAAAGTTTGGCAAACGCAAACTTGCGCCTAAGGTTAGCCCAGGAAAATCAATTGAAGGTGTTTTTGGTGGCGTTGGTTTTGCGCTAATTGTTATGCTGATTTTTTTGCAAATACAAGGTATTAGCATCATTTACGTGCTGCAATAAAAAAGCATG
>CAZKWW010000034.1:0-7877 GCA_964556635.1 uncultured Candidatus Ruthturnera sp. | reverse complement strand
GAGCAATATTTTGGTTATTTACTGCTCACTATTGTTGTTACTAGTGTTTCAGTATTGGGTGATTTATTTGAAAGCTTGTTTAAGCGTGAATCAGGCATGAAAGACAGTGGTCAAATATTGCCAGGCCATGGTGGCGTGTTAGATCGTATCGACTCATTGACTGCAGCCGCACCTTTCTTCCTGTTAGGTGTGAGCTTATTATGAAAAATATCACGCTCTTAGGTGCTACTGGGTCTATCGGTAAAAGCACGTTATCGGTAGTTGACCAACACAGTGATCAATTTAACATCTTTGCGCTAAGTGCTAACACCAACTGGCAAGCAATGCTTGAATTGTGCCAACAATATCAGCCGACTTATGCAGCTATGATGAATGAAGCTGCCGCTGAAAAACTAAAAACTGCACTTGATAACGACACCCAAGTACTCAGTGGTGAACAATCTCTATGTGATATTGCTGCCCACCAACAAACCGATTATGTGATGGCGGCCATTGTAGGCGCTGCTGGCATGTCTTCTGCTTTAGCAGCAGCCAAAGCAGGCAAACGTATTATGCTCGCCAACAAGGAATCTTTGGTCTTGGCGGGCGATATCTTTATGGATGCAGTCAAACATTCTGGTGCCGAGCTTATTCCAGTTGATTCCGAGCATAGCGCTATTTTTCAATGTTTACAAAGTGGCCGCTCTGGGCTTAGCAAAATTCAACTCACTGCCAGTGGTGGGCCATTTTTACATACGCCGTTAAGCGAATTACAATCAATCACCCCGGATGAGGCTTGTGCCCACCCAAACTGGTCTATGGGTCGCAAAATCTCGGTGGACTCGGCCACGATGATGAACAAAGGACTGGAAGTAATCGAGGCTTTTTATTTGTTTAATCTAGTGCCTGAACAAATTGATGTGGTGATGCATCCGCAAAGCATTGTTCATTCTTCGGTTTATTATGAAGACGGCTCTACTTTATCACAACTGGGCAACCCTGATATGCGTAGCGTAATTTCTTATGCAATGGCTTATCCAGAACGCATTAGTTCTGGCGTTGAACCACTAGATTTAGCCAGCAATTCACCGTTAGAATTCTATACGCCAGATCTTGAAAAATTTGCCTGCCTAAGGTTGGCTTTCGAGGCGCTCAAACAAGGCGGAAGCGCCATGGGCACCATTAACGCTGCCAACGAAGTGGCGGTTGATGCATTTTTAAATCAGGTCATTGGTTTTTTAGACATTCCTCATGTTATTGAGCAAACGCTTGAACAAACAAACAACACAACCTTAAATGATCTTGATGCTGTCATTGCCAACGACCAAACAGCGAGAAACATAGCCACTAAAATTGTTGCTAACTATGCTTAGTCGCGCTTTATTTTTAATTGTCTCTTTGTTGCTAATTAGCCCGTCTAGTGCGTTGGCGTATGGCTCGAATACGCTTGATCGTTCTACTATTACCATTACCAAGTCGCTTAATTTTGATGCAAAAAAAGCCAACATTAATCCAAAAATTGTTAAAACGCTGATACGTGTGTTTTCTTGGGGCATTGACTTTAATAAAGATCTGCAAAAGGGTGACCGGTTTGTTATTATTGGCAATCAAAAGGCCACACCTAGTGCGCTGATTTACATAGGCGCAAAAAAACACTTGGCTGTTTTTTCTTACACAGACAAACGTGGGCGCACTGGTTATTATGATATTAATGGAAAATCACTGTATCCAAGTTTTTTAAGGGCGCCTTTAAAATATGACCGCATCAGCTCTAAATTTCAAAGAAAACGCTTTCACCCCATCTTAAAAACTTGGCGGCCTCATCGGGCTGTTGATTACGCTGCCAAAAGGGGAACGCCGGTTTACTCCGTGGCTAGTGGCGTTATTCAACATCGAAAAAGAATGGGTGCCTTGGGCAATACTGTCTATATTAAACACGGAAGTAATTATGTGACCGTATATGCCCACTTGTCTAAATTTGCTCGTGGACTTAAGCCTTCATCTAAGGTTAAAAAAGGTCAAGTGATTGGCTACGTTGGCTCAACTGGGCGCTCAACTGGGCCTCATCTTCATTATGAATTGCGCTATAAAGGCATACGTAGAAATCCGCTGACACACCCCCTGCCTAAGCAAAAAAAGGTGGATCATGCTGATTTTTGGCGCTTTAAAAATAAAGCCAATAATATCTTACGCAGTTTGTAGTTTATTGACCGGCGACCCAGTCTCGCCAATGTTTGACATCTAAGCTTCTCCAGTATCCACTGTCGATATATTGGGCTTGATATTCAGATGCACCCTTAACTTTGTTTAAAACCGCAAATGTAATCAGTTCGCCAATGCGTTGCTCGTCTTTAGTGCCGGGCACCAATGATTCGTTTCTAACAACAGCCGCAATAAAGGCAGAATTTGCATTACCATGTGCTTCGAAAGACTCTTCAAGTAAATTTAGTGCTAAAAAATCATTTTTAACAAAACCGCCATCGCCATCTAACAAATACAAAGCATAGTCATACAACGCAGGGTCGTAGCTTTGTCTTACCAGCTTGATTAGTATCTCGTTAGCAATACGCGCCTGCGGTGGATAACCCATGAGCGTATTACCATGGCGCATTTGCTTGGAGGTTTCGTAAATGGCGTCAAAATCATTGAGATCAAACGCACCTTTCATTAGCAAAGATTGTCCGCGCATCACCACATCGCGAGAGCCAATTTCATTGCCTACTTGAATCAGCCTTAATGCGCCGTCAGTCAGTGGCGAAGCCTCTGAGAATTGGGCTATCAGCAAGGTAGCAATTAGAAAATTTTTCATCATCATACTATGGTGTGTATTTTACCACAGACGCGCATTAACGCGTCTGACATTCGTATTTTCAATGTTAGGATTAAGGTTAAAATAACGGTAAAAAATTACCAACAGGAACACCCTTGGAAACACTGTTTGACACCTCGCTTAGTCTGCCTTTAATCCAAAAAGGCAAGGTGCGTGATATTTACGATATTGATGACAAACGCATGCTGATTGTCACTACCGATCGCCTGAGTGCATTTGATGTTGTTTTTGAACAGGCTATTAACCAAAAAGGCGCAGTGCTCACCAATGTTGCTAACTTTTGGTTTGATAAAACCAAGCATATTATCCCCAACCACCTAACTCATGAGCCATTAGAAAGTGTTTTAAATTCGCAAGAAGCCGCACAAGTTGAAGGTCGCGCGATTATTGTAAAAAAACTCAAGCCATTAGCGGTAGAGGCAATTGTTCGTGGTTATATTATTGGCTCTGGCTGGAAAGACTACCAACAAACCGGTGCGGTTTGCGGTATTGCGTTGCCAGACAATCTTGAGTTGGCTGCAAAATTACCCAACACACTTTATACGCCCTCCAGCAAAGCTGCCGTTGGCGAACACGATGAAAATATTAATTTTGCCGAAACCATCAACTTGCTAGGCGAAGACATGGCTAACCAAGTTAAAAAGGCCAGTCTTAAAATTTATGAGTTTGCAGCAGATTATGCATTAGCGCGCGGCATTATTATTGCGGATACTAAGTTTGAATTTGGTCTTGATGAAAATAATCAGCTAACGCTAATGGATGAGGTGCTCACACCTGACTCTTCACGATTTTGGTCAAAGGCAGATTATCAGGTTGGCACTAGCCCAAAAAGCTTTGACAAGCAAATTGTGCGCGACTATTTAGAAACCCTAGACTGGGATAAAACACCGCCCGCACCGGTTTTACCAAAACATATCGTTGAAAAAACAGCCGAACAATATTTAGAAGTACAACGCCTACTAACCCAAACCTAATCTCATGCAGCTAAGCGGACTCATTAGCAAAATGCACACTAGCCTTAATATGGGCACAGCGCAGTATCAACTGCCAATCGGTGACAAATTACTCAACATGAATGATCTGGTTGGTGAACCCATACAATTAGAATTTAACGGCCAAATCAACTGTGCGAACTGTGGCAAGGCGACCAACAAAAGCTATTCTCAAGGCTACTGCTATCCTTGTTGTCAAAAATTGGCCAGTTGTGATTTATGTATTATGAAGCCAGAAACTTGCCATCACCACTTAGGCACTTGCCGAGAGCCGTCTTGGGGGCTGGATAACTGCTTTACTTCACATGTGATTTATTTAGCCAATTCCTCTGGTGTTAAAGTTGGCATTACGCGAAAATCCAATATTCCTAATCGATGGATTGACCAAGGTGCGCTCAGTGCGCTACCGATACTCGAAGTAGATACTCGCCTTAAATCGGGAAAAATTGAGGTTGCACTAAAGGCGTTTGTAAACGATAAAACCAATTGGCGAAAAATGCTTAAAAATGAAGTTGAAGAAATTGACTTGCCACAAGTGCGTGATGAGCTACTACCAAAGGTTCAATTATTGATTGATGAATTGGGCGCCAAGACCTTAAATAACGAGGCTTTAGAAATTAATTACCCTGTGGTAGAATACCCAAGCAAAATTAGCTCGCTAAATTTTGATAAAACACCGCTTATTTCAGGGGTGTTAAAAGGCATTAAAGGGCAGTATTTAATTTTAGATGTGGGTGTACTAAATATTAGAAAATTTGGCTCTTACAACATAACATTAACTTATTAGGAAAACACGATGACGCAGGCGACAAACAGCAGTACCCCAGGGGTAGAACTTATTATTGAAGAATTGGCATTAGGCGAAGGCGCTGCATGTAAAGCAGGTGACCACGTTTCTATGCACTACACCGGCTGGCTAACCAACGGCAAAAAATTTGACTCAAGCGTTGATCGCAACGAGGCATTTAACTTTCAACTGGGTGTTGGTCAAGTCATTCCTGGCTGGGATCAGGGTGTTGATGGCATGCAAGTAGGTGGCAAACGTAAACTCACCATTCCATCAAAACTGGCTTATGGGGAAATGGGCGCAGGCAATGTTATCCCGCCAAGTGCAACTTTAATATTTGACGTAGAATTATTAGCAATTAAATAAAATGAACAAAGATTTTCCTCGCATTAAACGCCTGCCTGCTTATGTTTTTGCCGTTACTAACGAGCTAAAAGCCAAGGCGCGTGCGCGTGGTGAAGACATTATTGACTTTGGTATGGGTAATCCTGACCAGCCAACACCAGATCATATTGTTGAAAAACTGGTCGAGGCAGCGCGTCGTAAAGATACACATCGTTATTCAACTTCTCGCGGCATACCACGCCTTAGACGTGCAATATCTAACTGGTACAAACGACGTTTTGATGTTGATCTAGATCCAGAAACCGAAGCCATTGTTACCATTGGCTCAAAAGAAGGGTTGGCCAATTTAGCGCAGGCTATTGTTGGTAATGGGGATACTGTCTTAGTGCCTAACCCTGCTTATCCAATTCACCCTTATGGGTTTGTCATTGCCGGTGCGGATATTCAACATGTGCCTTGTGGCCCGGAAGATGATTTTTTTGCAGAACTTGAGCGCTCAATCAAAAACACCTTTCCTAAGCCCAAAATGTTGGTACTTAATTACCCGTCCAACCCAACCACTGAATGCGTTGAACTAGAGTTTTTTGAGCGTGTGATTAAAATCGCCAAAGAACACGAGATTTGGGTGGTTCAAGACTTGGCTTATGCTGATATCGTTTTTGATGGTTACGTAGCGCCAAGTATTTTACAAGTTGAAGGTGCAAAAGATATTGCGGTTGAGTTTTTCTCTTTGTCGAAGAGCTACAACATGCCCGGTTGGCGCGTGGGCTTTATGGCTGGCAATCCAACACTCGTTGCCGCTTTGGCAAAAATTAAATCTTACCTAGATTACGGCATGTTTACCCCAATTCAAGTAGCTGCTATTGAGGCACTAGAGGGTGACCAGAGTTGCGTTAGGGAAATTTCAGATATGTATCAAGATCGTCGAGACGTCTTGTGCGATGGATTGCAATCTATTGGCTGGGATGTTACACCACCTAAAGCCACCATGTTTGTTTGGGCTAAGATTCCTGAATTCTACCAAGAGTTGGGTTCGTTAGAATTTACCAAAAAACTACTTAAAGTGGCAAAAGTTGGTGTGTCGCCTGGTGTGGGTTTTGGCGAATATGGTGATAACTACGTACGCTTTGGCCTAATTGAAAATGAACATCGAACTCGTCAGGCCGTACGCGGTATTCGGGAAATGTTTAAACAAGACGGGCTGCTGTGAAGCTCTCAGCTGAACAATTTAAACAATCAAAACATAAGCGTTTAACGCTGCTTGGTATGTCAGGCGTTGGCAAAACACACCTGTCAAAACTGCTGAGCAATGAAGACAAATGGTATCACTATTCTGGTGATTATCGTATTGGTGCCGAATATCTTAATCAGGCAATTCTTGACAATATTAAACACAACATCAGACAAGATGACTGGCTAGGTGGTCTGTTAGACAACCAATCCATTAGCGTTGAAAACCACATTACTTTTGACAACCTGTCATCTGTTTCTGCTTTTTTGGGCAAAGTGGGCAACCCTGAGCAAGGCGGTCTGCCAATTGATGAATTTACTCGCCGTCAGGCGCTACACCGAGAAGCCGAAGTGAGCACCATGCTAGATGTACCCCAGTTTATTGAAAAATCAGCACAACAAGGGTTTAATCACTTTATTAACGATGCTGGCGGTAGTTTATGTGAGCTTGATGACGACAAGGTGTACCAAAGTCTTGCTGAGCACACGCTGATTCTCTATATTCGGGCCAGCGAAACCAACAAGTCAGCACTGATTGAAAGGGCCCAAACACACCCTAAGCCTTTGTACTACCAGGCTGATTTTTTAAAAAAACAATTAAACACTTACTTGGCTGAAAACAACCTAACCTACATAGCGCAAATTAACCCTGATGCTTTTGTTGGCTGGGTTTTTCCACAATTACTTGCACATAGAACACCAAAATATGAAGCTATCGCTAAAAAATATGGCTACACCATTGATAGTGAAGATTTATACCAGTGCAAAAATGCAGATGAAGCACTTGATCTCATCAATGGAGCGCTGGACTGATGCCGCTGATTGCTCACTCTAATTTACCGTCATTTACACGCCTAGAGCAAGAAGGGGAAACCATTCTTTCTAAAGATCGTGCCGACCACCAAACTATTCGGGAGCTACACATTGGCCTATTAAACATGATGCCAGATACGGCACTTGAGGCCACTGAAAGACAGTTTTTCCGCTTGATTGGACACTCAAATCAAATTGCACAATTCTATCTACACCCCTTTACTCTGTCTTCAATTAAACGTGGTGATAAAGCGCAAGCACATGTTGACACGCACTATCAAAGTTTTGACGATATTAAAGCTCAAGGCCTGGATGCGCTTATTATTACCGGCGCCCATATTGAAGCCGCTGACCTGCAAAAAGCACCTTTTTACCAACAACTTAAAGAAGTAATCGAGTGGTCGTACGACAATGTTACTTCTACTTTGTGTTCTTGCCTGGCTACCCACGCAGTGCTTGAGTTTCGTTATGGGCAAAAACGAACACCGATTGGTGAAAAATGTTGGGGTGTATTTCCACATCAAGTGCTGGATCGTCAACACCCTCTCATGAGTGGTGTTAATACTTGTTTCGATGTGCCACATTCTCGTTTTAATGAAATTACCAAAGCGCAATTTGACAAGGCAAATGTCAAGATATTGGTTGACAGCAAGGTCGGTGCACACTTGTGTGTTAGTGAAGATTTGCTCAGAATTGTTTTCTTTCAAGGACACCCGGAATACGACACCATTAGTTTATTAAAAGAATACAAACGCGAAATAATCTCGTTTTTAAACAAAGACAGAGACGATTATCCGTCCTTTCCAAGTAACTACTTAAGCGCACAAAACAAAGCCATCTTAAATGAGTTTAAAACCAAACTGATTAATGGTGAATTTGACATAAGTGACTTTCCTGAAAC
>CAZKWW010000033.1:0-8196 GCA_964556635.1 uncultured Candidatus Ruthturnera sp. | reverse complement strand
AGAAGCTGCTGGTCTTGGTGCGCCGCCGGCATCGTCACGACGATCTAGCATTTGTAGTGTGCCGTTAAAACCTGATACAACGATGTCAGTTGCGTATTTTTTAACACCGTCTTGTTCGTAGCTTCTGGTTTGAAGTTTGCCTTCAACATAAACTTTAGAGCCTTTGTCTAGATATTGGCCTGCGATTTCGGCAAGTTTGCCAAATAAGCTAACGCGGTGCCATTCTGTTTTATCGACTTTTTGGCCGGTGTTTTTATCAGTCCAAGACTCTGAAGTTGCTACTGATAAGTTGGCAATTGCGTTACCGTTTGAGGCGTATTTGACCTCAGGTTTTGCGCCTAAATTACCCACTAAAATTACTTTATTAATACCTGCCATTTTATTATTCTCCCGGTTGTTTTTGTTGTTGCATGGTGAGCATTACACCCCACCAAATTATTGCGATAAATGTGGTGAATAAGAATACACTATTTAGACCATATGTGTTGTAAATCCACCCGCCAAATACACCACCAACAAATGCACCAAAAAACTGTGAGGTGGAGTACATACCCATTGCTAGACCGCGTTTATCAGACTTAGCAGTTTTAGAAACGAGTGATGGTAGCATGGCTTCCATGGCGTTAAATGCAATAAAAAATAGGGTAAGTAAAATTAAGAACGTGGTGTAGGTTAGCGGTGTTTGATAAAACAAGATTTGACTCATAATCATGATGCTGATTGCCGTGATAATCATGGTCTTGTGTTTTTGGAATTTTTCGGCCAAGATAATCATTGGCAACATACCAACAAAAGAAAGCAACATAACCGGCAGGTAAATAGTCCAGTTGTCTTTTAAATCAAGTGCAACGATGTTGTTTTCAACGAGTAGTACTGGCATGACAATAAAGGCACAAGTAAGAATTAGGTGCAGGGTGAATACGCTAAAGTCTAGCTTGAGTAATTTGGCTGTTAACACTTGTTTAATATTAGGTACTGATAGTGCATATTGTGCATGTGGCTTAACATGAGGCAAGGTAAATACAATACCCAGTGCAACGATAGATAGCCCAGCAATTACCCAAAAAAGCCCAGAAATGCCTAAATTGACGGTAATGAGCGGGCCAATGAGCAATGAAAGCATAAAGGCCATACCGATTTGCATACCAACAAAGGCATTGGCTTTAGAGCGTTGATCTTCAGAAACAAAGTCTGCCAAAAAGGCCATCAGTACGGCAGAGATGGCGCCACCACCTTGTAAGGCTCTGCCGATCACCACGCCAATAATATCTGTAGAATTGGCAGCAACGACACTACCAATAAAAAATAGAATTAAACCAAATATTAATAATGGCTTGCGACCAAATTGGTCAGACAAGTAACCAAACGGCATTTGTAGTAGTGCTTGGGTTAGGCCGTAGATACCAATGGCTAAGCCAATTAAATAAGGCGTGGTATTCTCATACTGGGCGGCATAAACCGAAAATACTGGGAAGATCATAAACAACCCGAACATACGAGTTGCCATGATCGAAGATATTTTTAGTGCAAAAAACCGTTCTTTAGAATTCATTGATATTTATTAAATTATTTCTGCAGAGGCAAAACCTCCCGAACTTGTTGTTTTTGAATTTTGCGTCTGAGTCTATCACTCTATTGCCAGCCGCTGATGTGAGGAATTGCCTCGTAAACCAGAACAGGCGAGTTGCCATAATGGATGAGATTTTAAGCGCGAAGAAGCACTCTTGTTTGTTCATTAATATGGGTAGATTAGTCTTCTAAAGTGTAGTGCGGTGTATAGAGCGGGTAGCTCTTTTTAAGTACACGACGTGCATCTTTAGCCAGTGTGTTGGCACTGATAACATCATAATTATGTGCCATTAAGTGTAGTGCTGCTGGTACTGATGGCGTGTTTGGGTATTTTTCAATAATGTATTTGGTGCGATTAATAGCAGCGATGTTAGCGCCTTTTTTGGTGTAGAAAATAGCCACAAAAAGCTCATGTCTAGATAGGATGTTTCTAAGCACAATTAAGCGAGATTTAGCTTCGTCTGCGTATTCAGTTTTGGGGAATTTTTCAATTAAAGCCAGGTAGTAATTAAAAGCATCACGTACTGAGTTAACATCACGCTGGGCGTTGTCAGTAATATAGTCATCTAAGATTGAGCGCGACTTGTCTTCTGAAATTACACCGCGTAAGTAGTATGCGTACGGAGTAGAAAAATGGTCTGGATAAAGCTTGATATAGCCGTTTAGGCGATCAATAGCTTGGTCGTAATCTTCACTCTTGTAAAGTGCGTAGGCGATTTCTAGCTTGGATTGTAGGGCGTATTTTGAGCCTGGGTAAGCCGCTTGTAGTTGTTCGTATAGTTCGATACCTTGATCCATAGAGCCGGCATTGATTTGTTCTTTGGCTTGTTCAAAAAAAGTTTTTGGTGACCAGCCTTTAGTAATAGACTCTCTTTTGGTTTCTTCTTCCCAGAAACAACCACTTAATAGCAGTGTTAGTAATGGAAGCATTAGGATTAGTTTGACTGTAGGTTTCATGAATAAGTGAAGATATTATTACAAATATGTAGAAGCATTATACTGAGGTGATTGTATTATAATGGCAAAGATTTATCCATATTTTAGACCTATATTTTTTGCATGAGTTTATTTGAAAAAAGAATTCTAATCAGCGACCTGTGTGAGGTGCTAGATGCCTATATGCCAAAAGAGCAGGTTGAGGGTGTTTATCAGGCTTATATTGTAGCGGCTACTGCGCATGATGGTCAATACCGTCGTTCAGGCGAAGCTTATGTATTCCACCCAATTAATGTGGCGATGATTTTGGCTGAATTAAAGTTGGATTATCATTGTATTGTTGCGGCATTGTTGCATGATTGTATTGAAGATACAAGCTTAACAAAAGAAGACATTATTAACGACTTTGGTGAGGAAGTCGCCCATATTGTACAAGGGGTTTCAAAGCTTACTGGATTAGAATTTCACTCAAATATTGATCAACAAGCACAAAACTTCAGAAAGCTGTTTTTAGCCATGAGTACGGATATGCGGGTAATGATGATCAAGCTGGCTGATCGCTTACATAACATGCGCACACTCAAATCAATGAGCCGTGAAAAGCAACTAAGAATTGCCAAAGAAACGGCCGAGATTCACGCACCTATTGCACGCCGACTGGGTTTAAACAGTATTAGGGTTGAGTTAGATAATTTATGTTTTGAGATTATTAGCCCGTATCGTTACAAAGTATTAACACGTCAAATTAAAAAACAATGCGGTAATCGTAAAAAAATTATCAAGCATATTCAAGGGGAAATTGAAAATCGATTAAATCAAGAGGGCTTGAATAAAGTCAAAATTACTGGGCGTCAAAAGCAACCTTGTAGTATTTATAAAAAGATGAAAATCAAGCAGCTGAAGTTTTCTCAAGTGCTTGATATGTATGCTTTTAGGGTGATTGTAGATGACGTGGCGCAGTGCTATCAAGCGTTGGGCATTATTCATAATTTGTATAAGCCCTTGCCAGGCAAGTTTAAGGATTATGTAGCCTTGCCTAAATCGAATGGTTACCAGTCGCTACATACGGTACTCTTTGGGCCGAATAAAATCTTTATTGAGGTGCAGATTCGATCAAAAGATATGCATTTTGTTTCTGAGTATGGGATTGCCGCACATTGGCATTATAAGAGTGATGTTAGCAACCCTAAAGAGTTAGCGACCAACTGGTTAGGTTCGTTATTAGAGATTCAACAAAATTCAGGTACTTCAGTTGAATTTTTAGAAGAGACTAAAACTGATTTATTTCCCTCAGAGGTGTTTGTCTTTACCCCTAAGGGTGAGATTATCCAGCTACCTTACAAATCAACCGTGCTGGATTTTGCCTATGCAATTCATACCAATGTAGGTAATCAAACATTAAAAGCTAAAGTGGATCAAGTTAATGCTTCGATTTCAGCAGAGCTAAAGTCAGGACAAACGATTGAGATTATCACTGGCAAAAAAGCCAAACCACATCCAACTTGGCTACAAATAGCCATTACCGCTAAAGCTAAAGCCTCTATTAAGGCCAAGCTTAAAGAAGAATCTGCTTCTGAGTTGATTCAACTGGGTGAATATTTATTAAACAATGCTTTAGAGTATCAAGGGGGTGGCGAGCCAATTAGTGAGGAAAGTTGGCAAGCTTGCTTGCAAGATTTTAAGTGTGATTCTAAAGAAGAGTTGTACATGAAAATTGGCTTGTCTGAGGCCATGGTTTCTGTTGTGTTAAACAAGTTGCAATGCAATGGTGATCACTGTGTTATTAAAAATATTAGCATTGCACAAACCCAAGGCAAAGCCATTAGTTTTGCGCATTGTTGTTATCCGATTCCTGGTGATAAGGTAGCAGGGGTATTAACCACGACCAAGGGCTTGGTAATGCATCGATTTGATTGTGGCAATCTGACCCACGCTAAGCAGAAAAATGAGCAGTGGCTAGAGATTGATTGGCAGGCAGATGAAAATGAAGAGTTTGAGGTGTTGATTCGAGTGCAAGTAGAAAACCGCCGCGGCATGCTGGCTTCTATTGCTAACGTGGTTGCTCAAATTGGCGTTAATATTGAGCATCTAGAAGTTGAAGAGCGAGACCATTCAATGAAAGCACTTAATTTGGTGATTAGTGTGGCAAATTCTGAAAAGCTAGATGAGGCGCTGTATGCGATAAAAAGCCTAGAATTTGTGCATTCAGTTGCGCGGGCATAAACAAGCACAATCTATAATTTTGCTAATCATTCACACCCATGCAAAGACCTTTAAAAAACCGATGAATTTCACCCTCAGTAAACCCAGTTTTTGATTAAAATTGAGCCTATCTTTTATGTTTGTTTTCTAAGGTATTAATATGAAATGGACCGACTCTCTTGATATTGCAATTGCGCTAGACGAGGCACACCCTGACTTTGACCCAACTTTTATTAATTTTGTTGATCTAAGGCAAATGGTAATCGCATTAGAAGAGTTTGACGATGTAGAGGATAAATCAGGTGAAAAAATCCTTGAAGCGATTCAAATGAACTGGCTAGAAGAAAAAGAATGAAATTAATTAAATTATTTGTTGCCTTTGTTGTTTTAAATTTGAGTGTTGCTCAGGCTATATTAGAAGTAACCGTTGTTAAAAAGGATGAAAACGCCTTTCCTATTATCGTTAGCCACTTTAAACTAACTGGCAAGAACGCACAAGACAAAGATATCTCTAAAATCATCCAAGCTAATTTAGAGCGCTCAGGGCGTTTTAATGTGGTGATTCCAGATGCTATTATTGATCAAAACGTTGATGCTCAGCACTGGAAACGCCAAAATATTGAGGCTGTGGTTACTGGTAGTATTAAGCAGATTAGTAAAAATAAATATTTATTAACTGTGAGTTTGTTTGATGTGTTTAGCAACAAACAGCTGTTTAGTCGATCAACAACAGTGATACACATTCCTAAAGTTAATAGCGGCATACGTAAAGCTGCACATCAATTAAGCGACCATATTTATGAGGCCTTATTGGGTGAGAGTGGCTCTTTTAATACCTTACTTACCTTTGTAACGGTAACGCCAAACGCCAAAGGGGAAAAGGAATATTTGCTAAATATTTCTGATTCTGATGCAATGAATGCTGAAGGTAGATTTAGACAAAAAGACCCAATTTTGTCGCCAGTTTGGTCGCCCGATCGAAAATACGAACACAAGAAAATCGCCTTTGTTTCATTTAAAAATGGCCGATCTGAAGTGTTTATTTGGTATCCGTATACGCGCCGAAATATTGAAAAATTACCCCGTTTTGATGGCATTGCCTCGGCACCAAGTTGGCACCCGAATGGCAAAAGCTTGGTGTTAACTTTATCTAAGAATGGCAATAAAGATATTTACTCTTATAACCTAGATGATAAAAAGCTAACTCGATTAACACACAACCCTAGCATTGATACAGAAGCCAGTTATTCACCCGATGGTACGCAGCTTGCCTTTACCTCTAATCGATCAGGCCAAGTGCAAATTTACATTAAAAATTTAATCACCGGCAAGATTAACCGTGCCACCTTTGAAGGTCGATACAATGCCAAAGCCGTGTTTTCACCTGATGGAAAAAGCTTGGCGATGGTGCACCGAATTGACAATGATTACCGTATTGCTATGCTAGATATTGAAACCAAAGACCTGAGTATGATGACCAACAATGAGTTAGATGAGTCGCCTTACTTTTCGCCGAATGGTGATATGATTATTTTTGCCACCAATCGTGACAACAAAAACTTATTATCTGTGGTATCGGTTGAGGGCAATCGATCTTACGAGCTTTCTTCACAAACAGGGGAAGTTAGAGAGCCAAATTGGTCAACTTATTTAGAAAAATAAAACAGGAGAATAAAATGAAAAAACTTGCATTACTACCATTGATTGGTATTTTGAGTGCTTGTACAGGCACAGGTGGTTTTCTAGAATCAAAAACAAATAAAGTGGCAATCGAAGAAAGAGGTGGAGAAGAAGGGTCAGTTAGTACAGTTGTACGTGATGAATCTACCTTCACTTGGAGTGATTCAGCCACACAACAAGACTCGAACACTGCACAAACAAATGCTAAAGCAAAAGCGGTTTCTGAGCTAAAAGCCAGCGATACTAATTTTGTTTTATATTTTTCATACGATGGTACTGATATTGGTGATAAAGCTACTCAAGAAATTATTAAACACGCAAACTTCATGAGAGACAATCCAAGTGTTAAATTGCGTTTAGAAGGGCATGCAGATGAGCGTGGTACACGTGAATACAATCTGGCTCTTGGTGAAAATAGAGCTTTGGCTGTAAAAGAAGTGTTAAGCCTATACGATGGCATGAATGGTAGGATTGAGGTTATTAGCTTTGGCGAGGAAAAGCCAATCGCTAAAACCCATGATGAAAGCAGTTGGGAAAAGAATCGACGTGTTGAATTTATTTACGAATAAAAGCTAAAAGCAGATGAAGCGTTTAGGCTGGATGGTGTTAATTGGATTGTTTGCTATGCAAACACCCTTTAATGCGCTCGCCCTAAATGTTGAAAAAGTAGTTAAAGACAATCATAGAAATCTTAAAAAAATAAAAAAAGCCAATCGAAAGTTACTTGGTCATATTGAACAACTACAAGAACAACAAAAGACTTCTCGTCAAAAAATTACCGAGTTGTTCCATTTGATGGAGTACAAAAAATCTTCTAACGTGGTTAAAGAAACCATGTTGCGGGTTAGAGAAGAGAGTAGAAAAGCCAAAAAACTCTATACCAATGCTCGCAGTTTATTGGTAACTGATCAATACAATCAAGCGATTGATTTGTTTTTAAACTATCTGGATGTATATCCTGATAATAATTATGTACCTGATGCGACTTATTGGTTAGGTAGGGCTTATGCGGCTAAGGGTGATCGCCATAATGCAAAAAAAGTTTTTGTTGGTTTTCAGCATGACTACGCCCTACATCATAAGTTTTCTAACTCACTATACGAGCTTGCGATCATTGAACATGAGCTCAAAGAAGATAAAAAAGCGACCCAATTACTTAAATCAATGATCAAGAAATTCCCCGATCATCGTTCTATTAATCAAGCAAAAGAATTGCTAAAAACAATTCAAGCGCAGCAAACAACAAACTCTGTTGCTAAGCCTGAAGCTGAAACTAAAACCAAGTAAAACAAAGTGAAGGTTTTATCAATCCCTAGTGTTGCACTAGATGCGCTGTGCCAGTTTAATGCTAAGCGCTATCCGTTTTTATTAGAAAGTGTTAATCACAATCAGGCTAATCGTTATTCGATTTTGTTTGCACATCCAACTGAGCAAATTGTTTTAAATAATTTAGATGAGTTTGATTTTTTATCAACCTTGGAATCAAGTGTTGATACACCAACTGTTGAGAGCGATTTACCCTTTACTGGTGGCTGGTTTGTATATTTATCATACGAGCTGATTGGACAAATTGAGCCTGTTTTAAAGGGTGATTTGCATTCGGGCAATCAAGCAGTGGCGATTGCCGTCAAAATTCCAACAGCGATTATTATTGATCACACTGATGATCAAACTTATTTAGTAGACCAGTTTGACAATCAAGCACGTATTGACCAAGTGTTGGCGGACATCAAGCATTTAAACAAGATTGAAGAAACCAGCATTAAAGGTGAATTGTCTTGGGAAGAAGAGGCTAAGTTTTTGTCAGGG
>CAZKWW010000032.1:0-8532 GCA_964556635.1 uncultured Candidatus Ruthturnera sp. | reverse complement strand
ACAAATCTTTGATTTTTTAAAGAGGATTTCAGTAGTTAAAAATTTTGGAAATTATTGAAATGAACTTTACAAACTCATAAATTCAGCCCAAAACAGTTGTTTTTTAATGATATTTCGTAGAAAAATAGTGGCCTGCCTTCACTTTTAGAAAAATTTCGGAAATAATTAAAATGACCAAACTTTTTGGTCTATGTGTGATTATTGGTTAATGTCTTTCCCTAAAACCATGTCAATATATTGCTGGCGTAATTTTGTATTATGTTTTCGCATTGTTAAATATGGTGTGTGCTCGTCTGACTTGTTAGGGTTGATTGTAATACCCCATAATGGGCTGACACTATTTGGCAGCATTGAGTATCTGATATCACCTAAGATTGATTGATCATTAGGATCAAAAGCGATATAGTTATTAGAAAAAGTTTGAAAGCGAACGATGTCTTTGTATAGTTGGCTATCATCATCTATTGTAGAAAAATTGTTTTTTGGTAGAACACTCTTGATCACTTCCCCTTGGTATATTCTGTCATTGTTTAGTCCCACGCGAATTGCATCAATATAATATTTGCCTTTATAAAGATAGATAGAGCGCCATAATACAACATTACCCAGCGTTGGTTTAACGATGGATTTTTCGATAATATGCCCACGCTTTGTAGCAACTTCAGATTGGATATTAGTTGCTCGGCTTTGTTGTACGTAGGCGGCGGATAAGTAAGCAGTACAAAACAATAAACTGTAAATTATAATTTTCTTGGATTTGAACTTTATATTGCCAATAACGCCAATGAGCAAAGACAGTGTAAAGATGGGATCAATAATGGAGATTAAATTAGCAGCAACGCGCTCATCTGAGAACGGTAACAATAGATGCGTGCCATAACCAGTGAAGGCGTCCAAAACTCCGCTTAACAAGTACCCCAAAAAAGCAAAAAAATATAGACGACTAAAGTTTATTTTTTTTCTAACAAAGGGCCAGCATACCAAGGCACCAACCAGTGCGCCAATAGGAATAAATGCGATTGCATGGGTAAAGTGCCGATGATAATCTAGGAAAAGCAATGGATCATTAGCCGACTGAATAAAGATATCGGCGTCAGCTAGAATGCCAGCTATGCAGCCAATAAAAGTTGCAATTTTGATTTCAGATTTTTTTGCACCAAGCTGTGCAACACCTGACCCTAATAACGCTTGTGTAAAGATGTCCATCGTAGTTTGGAGATATCACCTATGTATGTTGATTAACCCAATTGGTAAAATCTGGCGCACTTAGCGCACCGGAAACTCGATCAATTTCTTTGCCATTTTTAAACATGACCAAGGTTGGGATTGAACGAATACTGTATTTAGCTGAAATAGCTTGTTCAGCTTCAGTTTCAATTTTGATAAAGCGAGCTTTTGGTTCTAACTGACTGGCAGCCTGTTTGAAAGTTGGTGCGAATTGCTGGCACGGACCGCACCAAGTTGCCCAAAAATCTACTACTAAGAGCTCATCAGTTTTTTCAATAGCTCTGGTAAGTTGAGTCCCAGTCATTGAAATTGGCTCACCTTTGTATAGAGGGTTTTTGCATTTTCCACAGTTTGGGTTGTTGTTTAATTTATCAGCAGGGATTTTGTTAAGTCCGCCACAGCTGATGCACATAGTAATCATCAATGTATCCTAATTTATTTTGTTATTAAAAATTACTTATGGGCAGATGTAATTATTGCAAGCCTGATTTAAAATGACAGTCATTCTAGTTAAAGATTTATTTAGATTTTTTCTTGGATCGGGCGGCTTTTCTAAGCTCTGAACGAGAGGTTTTTTCTGCTTTACGTTTTATTTGCTCTTCTTTTGAGATGATTTTATCGATTGATACCAAATCATCAACACTTGCACTAATTTTTGCGAAGGCTTTTGGCGCTTGGATTTCAATCATTTGTTGTACGATCCATTTTTCATCGACATCGGTCATGGCGGCTTTGACCTTTTCGGCGAAATATCTTAAAAAATGATAATCAGGCTCACCGCCAACAAAGTCATAATCTGAATAATCTTGTGAACGTTGATTGTAGGTATTAACAAATGCTTTCCAGTGATTGCCTTCGCCAATGCGTTCTTCTTTGTTTTCTTGGTAATAAAAGGCAGATTGTTTGGCGAGTTTGTTAATCAACTCTTGTCGTTGTTCAGTACTTAGTGTTTTAAAAACAAGGCGATCGATAGACTGAATAAGAAAGCATAAGTATTCAGCAATCACATCAAAAACTTGTTCTTTTTCAATAACAAAGCCTTCGTTGATCAAATCTTCAAGATGGTTTTTGGTAATACGCCAGCAAATAAACGCCATCGCGCCACCGATATCTTCAATGGTTTTAACTTGGGTTTTATGCCACTTACTCTTTACTCTCACAAGCGTAGTTTATCAGAGCTGTATTGAATTTACTCGCAGTTGTAGTTTCTGAAAGAGCCTAGGTCGTTGACGTTGTCAAAGCCCATTTGCACTAAATAGTTTTTAGCAGTTGAAGAGCGAGCGCCTGTAACGCAATATAAAATAATGGCTTTGTCTTCGTCAAGAATATTCTTGGCACTCATGATTGATTGCAACGGTAAGTTGATGGCATCGGGTAATGCGCCACGTGCAAATTCAGCAGACGAACGAACATCAACTAACTGCGCGCCTTCGGTCAATAGTTTGCAAGCATCGTTTCCTGAAAATGAATTGAACATAGTATAATCCCCTAATAAGTTTTTAAGTGAATACGGTTATTAATCGGTATTCAATCTATATAAGGAAACCATTATATAACAATGTTAAGTAAAAAGCAACTAAGAAACGACATTGAAGCGGTGGAATTAGCCTTAAAAAAACGCAATTTTTCTTTTGATATCAATCTTTTAAACGATTTAGAAAATAAAAGAAAAAAAAATCAAGTTGAAACACAAGAACTACAAAACCTACGCAATACACAATCAAAATCGATTGGTAAAGCTAAAGCTGCTGGTGAAGATATTAAGCCATTGTTAGAGGCAGTTGCTGATTTGGGTGACAAGCTTGATGCGGCAAAATCTGAATTACAATCTATTCAAGCCCAAATTGATGACATTGTTATGGCGATGCCAAACATTCCTCATGAGTCAGTGCCAGAAGGTAACTCCGAAGATGACAATGTTGAAGTGTCAAAATGGGGTGAGCCAGGGCAGTATGATTTTGAAGTTAAAGATCATGTGGATTTGGGTGAGATGCATGGGCTCGATTTTGAAACAGCGGCCAAGATATCAGGTGCGCGTTTTTCAGTGATGACCGGCAAGATTGCACGCCTACACAGAGCATTAACTCAATTTATGCTGGATCAGCATGTTGAGAATAATGATTATGTGGAAGCTTATGTGCCGTATTTGGTAAATGCTGATTCTTTAACAGGTACTGGGCAGTTACCTAAGTTTGAAGCAGATTTATTTAAAACCCATTTACATGGTGAAGAAGGTGATGCTAAGCCTTTGTATTTGATTCCAACCGGTGAAGTACCAATTACCAATATGGTGCGTGATACGATTGTAAAAGAATCTGATTTGCCGTTGAAGTTTGTAGGGCATACGCCAAGTTTTCGCTCTGAGGCAGGTGCTTACGGCCGCGATACACGAGGGCTTATTCGTCAACACCAGTTTGAAAAGGTAGAGTTGGTGCAAGTGGTAAAAGCACAAGATTCTTACCAAACGTTAGAAACATTAACTAATCATGCCGAAGATATTTTAAAAGCGTTAGAGTTGCCTTATCGTAAGGTGATTTTATGTGCAGGTGATTTAGGTTTTTCAGCGGCCAAAACTTACGATTTAGAAGTGTGGTTACCAGGCCAAAATGCATATCGCGAGATATCTTCTTGTTCTTGTTTTGAAGACTTTCAGGCAAGACGCTTGCAACTTCGATGGAAAAATCCCCAAACCAATAAACCAGAATTATTACACACACTAAATGGCTCAGGCTTAGCCGTAGGCAGAACATTAGTGGCTGTATTAGAAAACCATCAACAAGCCGATGGCAGTATCAGAATACCAGACGTATTACACAGCTATATGGGCGGCATTACCGTTATTAATTAATTATCTATTTATCTTTTATTAGGAGAAAACAATGAACTTATTAGACTTAATCATACCACCTGCATTTGCCGAAGGCGACGCACCAGCAACCATTTCAGGCTCTGGTTTGGGCGAACTTATACCTATGGTGCTATTGTTTGTAATTTTTTACTTTTTATTAATCAGACCTCAGCAAAAACGCGCCAAAGATCATAAGGCGCTTTTAGTAGCATTAAAGGCGGGCGATGAAGTGGTGACGAATGGCGGTGTTGTTGCTAAGGTAACCTCAGTTGATGAGTCTTTTGCAACCGTTGAGATTGCCGATGGCGTGATCATTAAAGTGCAAAAGCAAGGCATTAATCAAAAGCTACCAAAAGGCAGCGTTAAGATTTAACTTTAAGGTATAAATAAACCCATGAATCATTACTCAGGTTTGAGAAATGCGTTAATCGCCTTTTTCTTGTTATTATCAGCGCTTTATGCCTTGCCAAATATTTTTGGTTCGGATTTGGCAGTGCAAGTTTCTAGTGCTGGTGATTCGGCTATTGAGCAAACTGATTTAACCAAAATCACAGACACGCTAAAAGCAAAAAACATTCAATATAAGTCAGCCGGATTATCAAATCGCCGAATTTTGGTGCGTTTTGATAACAATGAGTCTCAGTTATCAGCGAAAGATTTACTAAAAGCAGAGTTGGGCCGTAACTATGTAGTAGCACTAAATTTAGCGCCCTCAATTCCATTGTGGTTATCAGACTTAGGCGGTAAAGCCATGTCACTTGGTTTGGACCTTAGAGGCGGCGTGCATTTCTTATTAGAGGTGGATATGCAGGCGGTGTTATCAATGTCGGTTGATAAATACTATATCGAGTTGCGCACTTTATTGCGTAAAGATCGTTTGTATAAGAGCATTAAGAAAGAGGGCGAGGGTATTGCTATTTATCTTAAAACGGCTGAGTCAAAAGACAAGGTATTGGAGATTATTAAGTCAGATTTAACTGATTTGGTTGTTTTAGAAACAGATAATCAAGACGCATTATTGATTCAAGTAGGCATTAGTGATGATGCGCAAAAAGTAGCCAAAACAAGTGCACTAAAACAAAACATTACCACGTTGAGAAATCGAGTAAATGAGCTAGGCGTGGCTGAACCAATTATTCAACAGCAAGGTCTGGAGCGTATTGTAGTGCAACTACCAGGTGTACAAGATACGGCTAGAGCTAAAGAGATTTTAGGCGCAGTGGCAACGTTAGAGTTTAGATTGGTCGATGAAAAAAATGACCCTCAAACAGCAATCCAATCTGGCAGAACGCCGATTGGCTCAAAGCTTTATTATTTTAA
This sequence comes from uncultured Candidatus Ruthturnera sp., assembly GCA_964556635.1. Classification (GTDB taxonomy): domain Bacteria; phylum Pseudomonadota; class Gammaproteobacteria; order PS1; family Pseudothioglobaceae; genus Thioglobus_C. The sequence goes on along the minus strand of CAZKWW010000032.1, from coordinate 3,137 downwards.
AGATGGGCGACCTTTATTATTAAAAACTCGTGTGATTGCCACAGGTGAAAATATTACCGGTGCTGCTTCGGGCATTGATCAAGAAAACAACATTCCAATGGTGAACATTACTTTAGACAATTCAGGTGGCCGCTCAATGCTGGATACCACCAAAAAGTATTTGCATCATCGTATGGCGGTCGTGTTTATTGAGAACAAGGTCGAAAGCTCACTTGTTGACGGCAAGATTGTTAAAAAACGCTCAACCACGAAAGATATTATTAACGCTGCGACGATTCAAGGCACCTTCTCATCGCGTTTTCAGATTACCGGTATTGACAGCGCACGTGAAGCGCGTAACTTAGCCCTACTACTTAGAGCAGGCTCATTATCAGCACCGATTGAGATTATTGAGGAACGCACGATTGGCCCAAGCCTAGGCGCAGACAATATTGAAAAAGGTGTGTTGTCAGTAATTGCTGGTTTTGTTTTGGTATTGATATTTATGGTGGTACGTTATCGAGTATTTGGCATGGTGGCTAATGTTGCTTTAACGCTTAATTTGGTGATGATTGTGGCGGTGCTCTCACTTTTACAGGCTACATTAACGTTGCCAGGTATTGCCGGCATTGTATTAACGGTTGGTATGGCAGTTGATGCTAATGTACTTATTTTTGAGCGCATTAAAGAAGAGTTAGGTGCACACAGCAATATTCAAAAAGCTATTTCAAGTGGCTATGATAAAGCGATATTGACGATTGCAGATGCAAACATCACCACGCTAATTGCAGCCTTAGTATTGTTTAGCTTTGGCACAGGCCCGATTAAAGGCTTTGCCATTACGTTATCAATCGGCATCGTGACTTCAATGTTTACGGCTATTATTGTTTCCAGAGCCATTATTAATAAAATTTATGGCGGTAAGAAGCTAGAGGAGTTGTCGATATGAAGGCGTTAAACATTCCTACAATCGATTTTGTTGGCAAGCGCACGTATGCAATTATTGCCTCATTAATATTGATTACAACCTCAATATTTTCATTATCAACACAAGGTTTAAAGTTTGGTATTGATTTTACCGGCGGTACTTTGATTGAAGTGGGTTATGAGCAGAGTGTTGATTTATCATCAGTGAGAAATACACTGAGTGAAGCCAAATTCAAAGGAGCAAATGTTCAATACTTTGGCTCTACTAATGAAATCTTAATTCGTCTTGAACCGCAAGCGATTTCTAGCGCCAAGCTTAGTTCAAAAATTATTCACTTACTGGGTGATGATGTTGATATTCGTCGTGTTGAATTTGTTGGCCCTAAAGTGGGAGAAGAGCTAACCAATGATGGTGGTTTAGCCATGCTATACGCACTCATCGGTATTTTGATTTATGTGGCTTTCCGTTTTGAGTATCGTTTTGCGTTGGGCTCTATATCTGCCCTAATTCATGATGTGATTATTACTCTGGGTGTGTTTTCATTATTACAAATAGAGTTTGATTTAACCGTATTAGCAGCGATTTTAGCGGTGATTGGTTACTCACTTAATGATACGATTGTGGTGTTTGACCGTATTCGTGAAAATTTTCTATCGACTCGCCACGTAGACCCGGCCAAAATTATTAATGGCGCACTAAACCAAACCCTTTCTAGAACGATTATGACTTCAGTTACAACGCTATTGGTGTTGCTAGCTTTGTTCTTCTTAGGTGGTGAGATTATTCACAGTTTTGCATTGGCCTTATTGATTGGTGTGGTGATTGGTACTTATTCTTCCATCTATGTAGCCAGTTCAATGATCCTAGCGCTAGGTATTAGCAAGGAAGATTTACTGCCGTCGGAGAAGGAAGAGAAAGAGATTGACGCTAGACCTTAACTTCGTCTTTTGCCCTTTTGTTGCGTTAGATTACAAAAAAATCTCGGCCACATATTAAAATATATGCTCCCGCGTATTTTTTAAAATCTGCCTTACATAAGAACAAAATGCTTGTTAAGGCGTTACTGTGAATTAGCGCTTAAAAGCGCAAGAAAAACAAAGTTAGGTTATTGTTTGAACTTTTCGAAGACCAAGCAAGCGTTAGTGCCACCAAAACCAAAGCTGTTTGACATCACACGGTTAAGTGACTGAATCGTTGTTGCCTGCACAATCGGCATACCTTCTGCCGCTTCATCAAGGTTTTTAATATTAACAGACTCCGCCATAAAATCATTTTGTAGCATGAGTAATGAGTAAATAGACTCATTAACACCGGCCGCACCTAATGCATGACCTGAGAGTGATTTAGTTGATCCAACATTAGGAATGTTGTTACCAAACACTTCTTTAATAGCGCCAAGTTCTTTCACGTCACCAACCGGTGTTGAAGTACCATGCGCATTAATATAATCAATTGGACCATCAACGGTTGAGATGGCTAATTCCATGCAACGTTTTGCACCTTCGCCGCTTGGGGCTACCATGTCATAACCGTCAGAAGTCGCGCCATAGCCAGTAAGCTCGGCTAAAATTGTTGCACCACGTGCCTGTGCATGTTCTAAAGATTCCAGCACTAAAGCACCACCACCACCAGAGATCACAAAACCATCACGATCTGCATCATAAGCACGAGAAGCTTTTTCTGGTGTTTCGTTGTACTTTGAAGACAAAGCACCCATGGCATCAAACAACATGGTTAATGACCAATCGAGTTCTTCGCCACCGCCAGCAAAAACCACATCTTGTTTGCCTAGTTGGATTTGTTCCATAGCATTACCGATACAGTGTGCTGATGTTGAACAAGCAGAACTAATTGAGTAGTTAATGCCTTTAATTTTAAACATGGTAGAGAGGCAGGCTGAGGTAGTTGAGCCCATGGTGCGCGGTACACGATAAGGGCCAACACGTTTAATACCTTTCTCTCTTAGAATATCTGCCGCTTCGACCACGTTTTGGTTAGATGCACCGCCAGAACCCATAATAAGGCCCGTGCGAGGATTAGAGACTTGATCTTCGGTTAAGCCAGATTGCTTAATGGCTTCGTCCAATGCAACTGCATTGTAAATAGCAGCATCTGCCATAAAACGTTTCATTTTACGGTCAATGATTTCATCTGAATTGACTTCAGCTATTTGACCAGATACATGCGATCTTAAGCCAAGCTCTTTATAAGTTTCGTCAAATTTAATGCC
>CAZKWW010000031.1:0-8815 GCA_964556635.1 uncultured Candidatus Ruthturnera sp. | reverse complement strand
CAACGACTGGGTATGGTGTGTCTTCATTAAACTCAGTACTATTGGCATCATCCATATTAGCCATATGGCGTGCATACTCAATCACAGCTACTTGCATACCCAAGCAAATACCCAAATAAGGCACCTTGTTTTCACGAGCATATTTAACCGTTGCGATCTTACCTTCAACACCGCGATTACCAAAACCACCTGGTACCAATATAGCACTCATTTCACTTAAGCAGTCTGTGCCATTTTTTTCAATCTCTTCAGAATCAAAATAATGAATATTGACTTTAGTTTGCGTATGTACGCCCGCATGTAGTAATGACTCTGACAATGATTTGTAAGCTTCAGTTAAATCCATGTATTTGCCAACCATGGCAATATCAACGCTATGCGTTGGATTTTCAAGCTTATCAACAACACTGTTCCACTCGCTTAGATCTGCATCTTTACAATCAAGACCAAGCTTTCTAACAACAACATTGTCTAAACCTTGTTCATGTAGTGCTTGTGGCACTTTGTAAATCGTATCAACATCAAGTGAAGTAAATACTGAGCTTTCTTCTACATTGGTAAATAATGCAATCTTTTTGCGTTCAGCTTCAGGTAGCTCTTGCTCTGAGCGACAAATCAAAATATCTGGCTGAATACCAATACCTCTTAACTCTTTCACCGAGTGCTGTGTTGGTTTGGTCTTTAATTCACCTGCTACCTTAATGTAAGGCAATAACGTTAAATGTACAAACAAAGTATTTTCACGGCCAACATCAAGGCTCATTTGTCTAATCGCTTCCATAAATGGCAAAGATTCAATATCACCAGCTGTACCGCCAATCTCTACTAATGCCACATCCGCGCCTTGGGCGCCTGCCATCATTAATGTTTTAATTTCATTGGTAATATGAGGAATAATTTGAACGGTTGCACCCAAATAATCACCACGACGCTCACGCTCAATCACGTTTTCATACACACGACCCGCAGTAAAGTTATTTTTCTTACCAAGTTGAATACGCACGAATCGTTCGTAATGACCAAGGTCAAGGTCAGTTTCAGCACCATCATTGGTTACAAATACTTCGCCATGCTGGAATGGGCTCATGGTACCAGGATCAACGTTAATATACGGATCCAGCTTAAGCATGGTAACGTTAAGTCCGCGTGATTCTAAAAGTGAAGCCAGAGAAGCTGAAGCGATTCCTTTACCTAAAGAGGAAACCACACCGCCAGTAATAAAGATGTATTTTGTTGTCATCGAAAACTAACAAAGTTGAAATGGTTATGATACACAAAACTGTGTAGAATATGGGCGTATTAAATCATAGTAAATATCGATGCAATATAAACAGTTTTTTTCAAGGCTTTTTGTCTACCTAAAAGCGCATATTGGCAAGCTCATTTTTACCTCGGTAATGATGATGTTTGCAACCGCACTCGAAAGCTCTATCCCTGAGATTACCGGCCGCATTGTTGACGAGCTATTTGCCGCTGAGCGCGACCAACAAATTGCTTTAATTTATGCCTTGGCTTTGTTTGGTGTGATTGTACTTAGCTCAATCTTTGCAATGACTTCTACTGCTGCCAGCTCTTGGGTGTCTAATAAAGTGATTATGGATTTGCGTGTCGACATGTTTGCAAAATTATTAAAGCTACCTAAGTCTTACTTTGACAAACATCCTACTGGCAAAACCCTATCTAAACTCACCTTTGATGTTGAACAAATCGCAGCAGCAGCTTCAAGCATTTGGCTAGATTTTATCAAGTCATCGATGACTGTTATTATCTTGGTTGGTTACTTATTTTATAAAAATTGGCAATTAAGCCTAACCCTGATTATCTTGTTGCCATTGGTATATTTAGCAGTCAAACTTTCGTCAAATCGTATGCGTAGCTCATCCCAAAAGGTACAAAACTCAATGGGTAGAATGACACATCTTTTGGATGAAAATATCTCTGGCAGCTCTTTGGTTAAAATCTATCATGCACAAGATCAAGAAAGCAATAAATTTAACGACCTAATTAAAAGCATTCGTCAACAACGATTTAAAGTCGATATGACAGGTGCATTTAACACAGGCTTCGTTAATATTTTAATTGGTCTATCTTTAGGAAGTGTGGTGTATTTTTCATCCACCTTACTAGCCATGAGTGCCGGTGAATTCCTATCATTCTTTACAGCAATGGGCATGTTGGTTAAGCCGGCTAAAAGTTTGGTTAATATCAACAAGCCACTACAAACTGCAATGGCTGCTGGTGAAAGCGTGTTTGGTTTGATTGATGAAGACGAAGAGCATAATGATGGCACAAAACAACTTAAAGGTGCCAAAGGTGCGATTGAATTTAAAGATGTGTCCTTTGGTTATTCTGATGATACTAGGGTTTTAAACAATATTAACTTAGAGATTAAACCAGGTGAAACTGTTGCCTTGGTAGGTTCAACCGGTAGCGGTAAAACCACGATTATTCAACTATTGGCTAAATTCTACTCACCAAATTCTGGTGTTATTACTATTGATGGTACCGATATCAGCAAGTTTGAGGTTGACTCACTACGATCACAAATTGCTTTTGTTGATCAGAATGTACGCTTATTTAACGACACAGTTAAAGGTAATATTGCACTCGGCCAAATCGACACCATGAGCGATACCCAGGTGCAACACGCCGCCAAAGTTTCTAATGCGCATGAATTTATTCAAGAACTTAGTGATCAATTCGACACTGAGATTGGTGAAGATGGCACCAAGCTTTCTGGTGGTCAGCGCCAACGTCTAGCTATTGCTAGGGCCATTGCCAAAGATAGCCCTATTTTGATTTTAGATGAAGCCACTTCAGCGCTAGATTCTGCCACTGAAAAACAAGTACAAGCCGCCATTGATGAAATGCAAAAAGACCGCACCACCATTATTATTGCACACCGTCTGAGCACAGTTCAAAAAGCTGATAGAATTGTAGTACTGCGTCGTGGTGAAATTATTGAACAAGGCTCACACAAAGATTTGATTGATGCGAAAGGTGAGTACGCTTCGTTATACAAGCATCAATTTGAAGGTTAATTAAGACTTAATTACAATCATTTTATGCTCTAGAATATCACGCATAGAATAACCAATATCTATAAGGCAATTCCTCACGCCAAATACCTGTAAACATAATTATCAAACCAATGAAGTTATTAATATTTTAAGTTCGGGAGGTTTTGCCTTGGAAGAAAGTTGTTTGACTGTTTAGCTTTTTATAACAATCATTTTATGTTCTAGCATATCACGCATAGAATAACCAATACCACCAATACCATACCCCGAATGCTTACGCCCTGCAAACGGCATCCAATCCACTCTAAAAGTGGTGTAATCGTTAATCATCACAGCGCTTGCTTCAAACTTTTTCGCCACATCCATTGCTAAAGACGCATCATCACTAAAAATAGATGATTGAAACGATACATCTAAACTGTTAGCTTGCTCTATTGCTTCATCAATGGTTTGATAGCCATAAACACATACAACGGGGCCAAAAATCTCTTGAGTAGATACTTTTGAGCTCTTGGCTGGATTAAGCAAAACAGTTGGCTCATAGCTAACCTCGTTAATACGCTTGCCACCAGCAACTAGAGCTGCGCCTTCAGTTATTGCTTCATTTACCCAGGCTTCAATTCGATCAGTTTCTTTTGGCAAGATCAACGGACCCAAATCACTGTCTTCATTGATCGCATCACCTACTATTTGTGTTGATGCAACATCAGCAATCTTTTGCGCTAATGTTTGCGCTCTAGCCTCAGGCACATACACACGCTGCACTGAAACACAAACCTGACCTGAATGATACATGCTAGCCTTTACCACGCCATTAATAAAACCTTGCTCATCAGCATACTCATCCAAAATTAGTGGTGCCACACCACCATGCTCTAACGCACAACGCGTACCAGGTGCTAGCTTTGATTTTAAATACCAGCCCACTTTGGCAGAACCAATAAAACTAAAAAACCCCACTCTTGGATCGGTGACTAATTTTTCAGAATTATCTCGATTCGTGAGTGCCACTTGTACCCAGCCATCTGGCAACCCAGCTTGCTTGATAAGCTCAGCCAAACGCAAACAACATAATGGTGTAACCGACGCCGGCTTAATAATGACTGGACAACCTGTAGCCACTGCAGGGATTATTTGATGAATACTTAAATTAAGCGGATGGTTAAATGCGCTCACTGCGACCACAACACCAATTGGCTCTAGAATAGTAAATGCCTCATGGCCAGCGCCTGCAGCACTTAAATCCATTGGTATTTCAACACCTTTGCTATTTTCAATTTCGCTAATAGCGATGTGTATACCATTAACAGCTCGTGTGACTTCAACACGCGCATCACGAATTGGTTTACCGCCTTCGTTGGCAATTAAACGTGAAAAATCTTCATGTTCGGCATCAACCAAATCAGCCAATTTTTGCAAAATACTAACGCGCTCGCTCACACTTAAACAGCCGCCTTTGTGCAAAGCTTGAGCAGTTGAAAGCATAGCATCCACTTGAGCACCATCATGCATCTCTAACTCAGCCAATATCTCGCCTGTATATGCTTGCTTAACTTTTAATATTTCACTTTTCATATCAACATCTTGTTATTTAAATTCAGCAAGCCTTGCTTGCTGAATTATTATATTAACTATCAAATTGTTTTAAATCATCGAGTAATGTTTTAGTATTTTGCGAATAATCAATTGGCAGATCAACAACATGCACGCCACCATCTTCAAAAGCTTTATTCAAAGTTGGAACAAGATCATCACTCGACGCTATTCTATGGCCGTTAGCGCCATAACTCTGAGCATATTTAACAAAATCAGGATTGTTAAAATCAAGTGCAAAGTCTGGTAACCATTGCGCCGCTTGCTTCCATTTAATCATGCCATAACCGCCATCATTAAAAATCAACACCACTAAGTTCAAATTCAAACGGGTGGCTGTTTCTAATTCCTGAGAATTCATCATAAACCCACCATCACCACAGACGGCTAGTACGCGCTTTTTCGGGTACATTAGGCTACAAGCTATCGCCACAGGCAAGCCTGCACCCATTGTTGCTAGTGCATTATCCAGTAGCAGTGTATTGGGTCCACGCGTATGATAGTGACGTGCAAACCACAACTTAAACATGCCATTATCTAGAGAAACAATATCCTCAGAGTCCATCACTTTACGCACGTCTGCCACTACCCTTTGTGGCAACATTGGAAATGAAGGGTCATCATCTAGAGAGTGAATAGCGATTCTCGTACGTTCACGAATCTCATCAACCCATTCAGTATCGCAATTAACGCATTCGGATAACTCATCGGTTAACCTAGATATTGTGTCACAAATATTACCAACAACCTCTACTTGAGGGTAGTAAATATCTTTAATCTGTGCTGAGTGGAAATTAATATGAATCACTTGTTGCTCATCGCCTTTCATAATGAACGGCGGCTTCTCAACAATATCATGCCCGACATTAATAATTAAATCAGCCTTTTTAATGGCCTCATGTACATAATCCTTTGAAGAAAAAGCCGCTGTACCAATAAATTTATCAACATTACCACTGAGTGCACCCTTACCCATTTGGGTATTAAAAAACAAGATACCTGTTTGATCTAAAAACTTTGACAAAGGCTCGCGAATACGTTTTCTGTTAGCGCCAGCACCAACAAGTAGTAGTGGTCTTTTAGCCTGTCTAATAACGCTGGCTGCTTTCTTAATAGACTTATTTGTAGCAAATAACCTGTGGATCGTTTGTCGAGGAAAAACACCATCATCCTCAACTTCCTCTCTGGCCACATCTTCTGGCAATTCAAGATGCACTGCACCCGGACGCTCTTCTTCCGCAATGCGAAAGGCGCCACGTACCAAGGCAGGGATTTGTCGACCATAGACAATTTGGTCAGAATCTTTAACCAAGGGCTCCATCATTCTAACAATATCAAGAATTTGAAATTTACCCTGTAAACCTGCTTTAATGGGCTTTTGACCAGTAATCACCACTATTGGCATGGCGCCAAGTTGTGCATAAGCAATCGCAGTGACTAAGTTAGTCGCGCCAGGGCCAAGTGTAGCCAAACATACGCCCGCCCTACCCGTTAGACGGCCATAAGCCGCCGCCATAAATGCGGCCGATTGCTCATGACGAGTCAGGATAAATTTAATAGATGAGTTTCTAAGTGAATCAAGAAGATCTAGATTTTCTTCACCTGGGATGCCAAATATGTACTCAACGCCTTCGTTTTCTAGCGCCTTTACAAACAGATCGGATGCTTTCATATTCCCCTAAGAATGTTGGTCTTAGGGTTAGCATACCATATTTTTTTATAGTTGAGCTATATTAGGCGAGAGAGCGCTTTTCCAGAATCTAAAACTTCTCTAACCATCTTTGATGCATCTGCCAATGATTTGGCTTTTTTGGTATGCCAAAGCACCAAGCTGGCTGATAAAACCAACCCATCATAAAACATGCCTTGCTCACCAGCGAGTGCAGCCTTGCCTAGCTTAACGGTATAGTCTGCTAACTCAGGAATATTTTGATGCACATCTAACTCACCTGGGAATGAAATAGCACGCATATCTTGCTCAATACCCAAGGATGCTGGGTCGATATCCACACGATCTTTCTCGTCAGAACCTTCATAGGAAATCATTAAACCTTTTTGACGCAATGACGGAATCACACCACCCTCAACACCTCGAATCAATAAGGCGCTTTCCATGCCAGATGCTTTAACCAAGTCTGCATAAATCGGTGGATAAGGCTTGTGCACATAACCCAAAATAGAGTGCGTGGTTTTACCTCTAAGCGGACCAATCAATGTTTCTACGGTGTTAATAACCGTACGCTTGATCACACGATCACGTAAAGAAACAATATCGTGCAAGCCTTTACAATAGCTTGCCTGATCAATATAACTCCAACCAATGGCTGGATTTTCTAATCTTGCCTTGGCATCTGCTGTTGAATGATCAACACTCAAACCGAGTGCCTCGTTAATATGGCGATGAGTTAAACCAAATTTAGGTGAAACACTGTCCAGACCATGAATGACCGTTGGCAAGCCCAACTCAGCCAATAGCGGTGGCAAGAACGATGAAATAGGAATAGAACGGTTATAGCCACTATAAGGGTCGCCCAAGTCTACTAAATGCTCAACATCTACTGTTTGCTTGTCGCTCTGTGCCAAAATTGCTGCTAAGATGCCTTCATTTTCTTCCATGGTTTCGCGCTTCATACGCAGAGCAATCAGGAAAATAGCTGATTGCACGTCGTCAATCTCGCCACGAAGTACAGCTTGCATGCCATCTTTGGCTTCTTCAAAATCAATATTTTTACTCAAATCAGGGCCAGTTGCCACGCGCTGAATAATAGATTTCATTAATTCTTGTGAGTTCATATCTGTATATATATTTCGTTATTTTCTTGTTTTATGTTGTAGGTTTGCATATTGTCAACATCTTTTTCTGAGGAGTCTCCCGTCGCCAAATCAAAACTATAGCCATGTAATGAACACTTAACCCGGTTAGCTTTTAAACAACCCAAGGTAAGTTTGATGTCTTCATGTGGGCAACGATTTTCCCCGCAATATAAAGCGCCGTTGTTCATGGTCACAAACAAATCTTTGTCTTTAATATTTACCTCTACCATTGTGCCTTCTTTAGGTGCTTGGTCTAAAGCCTTAACCCAACTAGACACTAAAAAAGTCTCCAAATACTATTGCTATCAAGGGACGATGAACACTGATTTAGTTGTTGCTTATAACGCTCAGCATTTTGCTCTACGCCCTTAGCAACTTTCATTAACCACGCTTTGGCTAAATAAGATTTTTTATTAAACCCGCCATGGCCTTCGTGATACGCCAAATATTGATTATAGGTGTCTGTTTTAGCAATGCCTGATAACTTAGAAGATTGCTTAATATACCAACCAATAAAATCAGCCGCATCTTCAAAATCATCGCGGTCGGCGCCTTTATTGCCAGTCTTTAATTGATACCAGTCCCAAGTTTCATCTTTAGCCTGTGCAAAACCATAAGCGCTGCTTGGTCTAAACCAAGGCACCACGCCAAAGAGTTTTTCTCTTGGTGGTTTTGCATCAGAAGCAAAACGAGACTCTTGATACATAATGGCTAATTGCACATGTGCAGGAGATCCGTATTTTTTCTCACTGGCCCTCACCGCACGATACCAACTCACTTCTTCATCCATGAGGTTGCAAATATTACTCACTTCAACTGCTGGCGTCGAAAAACACCCGCTCAATAAAGCTGAAAGAAAAATGATTAATGCACTTTTTTTCATTAAACTGCCGCTGGGAAAAATACTTTATACGCCACAATCAATTGCAAAATAAACAATACGGCAAACATACCCTTAATTGCACCATCGGATAATGGTGCTGATTCGCTAGCAGAAGATTTTTCTAGTTTAACGTTAGTTGCCACCAAGCCTTTTTCAGACTCTTCTGCCTGAAACACCACGCGCGTATCTGCTTTTAAACGCGACTTGTTATAAATATTTTTTTGATGAAAAAAATATTTCTCACCGTCATCACCGGTAATAAAACCATATCCTTTGGTACCAAACTGGGCGACTACGCCTTTTACTTTTTTTGCCATTTTTTTACTCTCCGATCTTGCGCAAACAATAAGTTGCTTTTTCAATAAACTCTACGCCAGCGCGTAGAAACTTGGGCTCATTTTTTATGTCATTAAAACATTGCAATTGTTGACATTCGAACCCCTTACTAAATAGTGAAACCACTTCATTCTCATCCACTGCAAAAGGTGGCCCACTCATTTGTGAT
>CAZKWW010000030.1:0-8880 GCA_964556635.1 uncultured Candidatus Ruthturnera sp. | reverse complement strand
CCTTGATCACAAATTGGGCAATCAAGCGGATGGTTAATAAGTAAAAACTCCATCACTGCTTTTTGAGAAGCTTTAGCTTTCTCATTTTGAGTATGGATTTTCATGCCATCGGCAATTGGCGTAGAACAAGCTGGCTGTGGTTTTGGTGCACCTTCAACATCAACTAGGCACATGCGACAACTGGCTGCTATTGATAATTTCTTATGGTAGCAAAATCTTGGGACGCTAATACCTTCTCTGTCGGTAACAGCGATTAGCATTTCACCTGCTTTGGCGTTAACTACATTACCGTCAATTTCAATCTCAATATCAGCCATTATCCTTTCACCATACTCTTGCCGTGTTCGATGTAATATTCGAACTCTTCACGGAAATTCCTCAAGAAACTTTCAACCGGCATTGCCGCGGCATCGCCTAGCGCGCAAATTGTGTTGCCCATAATTTTGTCTTGAACGCCTAATAATAAATCAATATCATCTGCTTTACCATTGCCATCCATAATACGTTTTAATACACGATATAGCCAACCTGTGCCTTCACGACACGGTGTGCATTGGCCACAGGATTCGTCATAATAAAAGTGTGCTAATCGTGTGAGTGCTTCCACCATACAAGTTGAATCATCCATTACGATAACTGAGCCTGCACCTAACATAGAGCCTGCTTTATCAATACCATCGTAATCCATGGTCATGCCCATAGCAACTTCTGCTGTTAATACTGGCGTTGAAGAACCACCTGGGATGACTGCTTTTAATTTTCCACCTTCTCGAACACCGCCAGCCATTTCAAGCAAATCTTTAAATGGTGTACCCATTGGCACCTCAAAATTAGAAGGTTTGTTAACATGACCAGACACTGAGAACAATTTACAACCGCCAGAATTTTCAACACCAATATCAGCAAACCACTGTCCGCCGTTAGCTAAAATTTCTGGAACAGAGGCAAAACTTTCTGTGTTGTTAATCGTTGTTGGTTTGCCAAATAAACCAATATTAGCCGGGAATGGTGGCTTAAATCTTGGCTGACCTTTTTTGCCTTCAATGGATTCTAAAAGTGCCGTCTCTTCACCACAAATATAAGCGCCTGCACCTAAATGTGCATACAAATCAAAGTTCACTGAGCTGCCATCAATATTTTCACCAAGTAGGCCCGCATCATAAGCTTCTTTTAGTGCGCCTTCAAAACGATAGAATGGCTCCATAAACTCGCCACGAATGTAGTTGTAGCCTTTGGTTGCATTCATGACAAAGCCACCAATCGCCATACCTTCAATCACTGAATGTGGATTAAATCTTAAAATATCTCTGTCTTTACAAGTGCCTGGTTCGCCTTCATCAGAATTACATACCACGTATTTTTGCATGTCTGCATTACGCGGCATAAAACTCCATTTAAGACCTGTCGGGAAGCCCGCGCCACCACGGCCACGTAAACCAGAAGTTTTTAATTCGTCAATAATTTGTTCAGGCGTCAGCTCGCCTTTTAGAATTTTTCGCCAAACAGAATAACCGCCATTTGCCTCATAAGTCTTTAACGACCAAGCGTCTTTTTGATCTAAGTTTTTAAAACAAACTTCATTCATTTTAGACCATCCACAATGTCGTCAATCTTATCAGCAGTTAAGTTTTCGTAATATTGATCACCGATTTGAAACATTGGCGCACCAACACAAGCGCCTAAGCACTCTACTTTTTTAACATTAACCAGGCCGTCAGGCGTTACTTCGCCAGTCTTAACGCCTAGCTTATTTTCTAAATGTGCAATCAAATCATCAGCACCATTTAGCATGCATGAGATGTTATGGCAGATGCGAATGGTGTGCTTACCCACTGGCTTGTGATTGTAATTTTCATAAAAAGTCGCTACTTCAGCCGCTGCAATACCTGGCATATCTAGATAATCAGCCACCGCTTGAATCGTATCAGACGTAAGGCTGTTGTCATTTTCAGCTTGTACAATTTTTAATGCTTCCATCACCGCAGAACTTTGGCGCCCTTCTGGATATTTTGCTACCCAAGCATCGATTTGTTTTTTTGCTTTATTTGAAATCATAATTTATCTATCAATTTCTCCGAAAACAATGTCTTGTGTGCCGATTATTGTAACAACGTCCGAAAGCATGTGTCCTTTCGCCATTTCATCCATAGAAGCCAAATGCGCAAAACCAGGTGCTCTAATTTTAATTCGATAAGGTTTGTTTGCGCCATCTGAAATTAAATACACACCAAACTCACCCTTTGGATGCTCGACTGCAGAATACACTTCACCTTCTGGCAAAGAGTAACCTTCCGTAAAGAGTTTAAAGTGATGAATAAGAGATTCCATATCATCTTTCATGTCAACACGCTTTGGTGGTGATACTTTATGGTCATCACTCATGACTGGGCCAGGATTACTTTGCAGCCATTCAACGCATTGCGCAATAATATGGTTTGATTGGCGCATCTCTTCCATGCGCACCAAATAACGATCATAACTATCGCCAGTCACACCAACTGGAATATCAAACTCTAATTGATCATAAACTGAATAAGGCTGGTTTTTTCTCAAATCCCAAGCCACGCCAGAACCTCTAAGCATCGGGCCAGTAAAGCCTAACTGCTTAGCACGATTGGCTGAAACAATACCAATATTAACCAAACGCTGCTTCCAAATACGATTATCTGTTAGTAGATCATCGTACTGTTTAATACTCTTAGGAAATTCTTTAGCAAAATCAGCAATAAAATCTAATAATGAACCTTGACGGTTTTCATTCATTGCGTCTAGTTCTTTTGCGCTGCGGAAATCTGTCTCTAAATATTGAGGCATTTTCTCAGGCAGATCACGGTAAACACCACCTGGGCGATAATACGTTGCATGCATACGTGAGCCTGACACGGCTTCATAACAATCAATTAATTTTTCACGTTCACGGAAAGCGTACAAGAAAATACTCATTGCACCGACATCAAGTCCGTGCGTACCTAACCACATTAAGTGATTTAGAATGCGAGTAATCTCATCAAACATCACACGAATGTACTTAGCACGTTCAGGCACTTCAAGCTCAAGCATGGTTTCAATTGCCATCACATAAGCATGCTCATTACACATCATTGAAACGTAATCCAGACGATCCATATAACCAATAGACTGATTGTACGGTTTGGATTCTGCTAATTTTTCTGTACCACGATGAAGTAAGCCAATATGCGGATCAGCACGCTCAATGACTTCACCATCAATTTCTAAAATCAGGCGCAAAACACCATGCGCTGCAGGATGTTGCGGACCAAAGTTAAGGGTGTAGTTACGAATTTCAGCCATCTTATTTCCTAATTACTCTTGGTACAATAACGTTAGCCTCAATACTCACAGGCTCGTAAACCACACGACCTAAGTCTTCGTCGTAACGCATTTCAACTTCGCCAATCATCGGGAAATCTTTACGTAGTGGGTGACCAACAAAACCATAATCTGTCAAAATTCGACGTAAATCAGTATGGTTTTCAAACAAAATACCCATCAAATCAAAAGCTTCACGCTCATACCAATCAGCTGATGCCCAAATACCCGTCACTGATTTAATAATCGGCTCTGCTTCATCAACATACGACTTAACTCGTAGTCGGTAATTTTTACTCACTGAAAGTAAATGGTAAGCCACAGCAAAACGTTGCTCGTGTCTATCTTCGCCACCTTGTGCTTCACGTGCTCGACCAAAACCTGAAGAGCTAGCGTCAGCATCCCAGTCAGACTGACCATAAGTCAAATAGTCAACGCCACATAAGTCAATTAAAGTATCGAATGAGAAAAAATCTCTAAGCTTTAAACAAGCCTTGATAATGTCATTAGAATCAACCGTTAAAGTCAGCTCACCAAAAGCCTCAACCAGGTTGTCTTCACCGAATTCTTCGATTAATTGTTCTTTTAAATCTTCCATTAAGTTCTCGCGATAGTATTGGTGCGATGAATTTTATCTTGGAGTTGCAAAATACCGTAAAGTAGTGCTTCTGCTGTTGGTGGGCAGCCAGGTACATATACATCAACCGGCACAATACGATCACAACCACGTACAACCGCATAAGAATAATGATAATAACCACCGCCGTTTGCACAAGAGCCCATTGAAATCACCCATCTTGGCTCAGGCATTTGATCGTAAACTTTTCTAAGGGCTGGCGCCATTTTGTTAGTCAATGTACCCGCAACAATCATTAAGTCTGATTGACGAGGAGTTGGTCTAAATACAATGCCAAAACGGTCAAGGTCATAACGTGAAGAGCCTGCCTCCATCATCTCTACCGCGCAACAAGCCAAGCCAAATGTCATTGGCCATAAAGAGCCTGTTCTTGCCCAATTGATAACCTTGTCAAGCGACGTGGTGACAAAACCTTCTTTCATTAAACCTTCAATTGCCACTGTTTACTCCCACTCTAAGGCGCCATTCTTCCATTCGAAGATAAAGCCTACCACCAGTAAAAACAAGAAAATACTAATACTGACAAAGCCAAACCAGCCAAGATCAGATTGAACAACCGCCCACGGAAAAACAAAAGCAACTTCTAAATCAAACAAGATAAAAAGAATTGCAACTAAATAGTAACGTACATTGAAATACATGCGAGAGTCATCAAAGGCAGGGAATCCACACTCAAACTGGGAATTTTTCTCTTCGTCTGGTTTGCTTGGTCCTAATAAATAGCCAATTAACATTGGGCCAACGCCAAATGCAATGCCTAAAAAAATAAAAACCATGATAGGTAGATAGTTTTCTAACACCTAGTCCTCTCTCCTTGATAGAAGTCAAATATTATATCTAATTTGAACAAATAACGAAATATATTTAAGGATAAATCTTGATTAATTTAGTCATTAACTTCAGTACCGCCTACTGTCAACTGATCAATCTTTAAACTAGGCTGCCCAACACCAACTGGTACAGACTGTCCATCCTTGCCACACACACCGATACCGCCATCTAACTTAAGATCATTTGCCACCATGGATATTTTCTTTAACACTTCATCGCCTGCGCCAATCAATGTTGCCCCTTTGACTGGCGCAGTGATTTTGCCATTTTTAATCAAGTAAGCCTCATTGGCTGAGAACACAAATTTACCTGAGGTAATATCAACTTGGCCACCATCAAAATTCACCGCATACAGTCCATCATCCACCGAGGCAATCATAGCTTCAACAGAATCTTTACCATTTAGCATGTAAGTATTGGTCATTCTTGGCATCGGAATATGAGCATAAGATTCGCGTCTGGCATTGCCAGTAGATTGCTCATTCATTAATCCTGCATTAAGTTTGTCAAATAGGTAGCCCTTTAAAATCCCGTTTTCAATCAATGTAGTATTTTGTGTCGGTGTACCTTCATCATCAATGGTTAAAGAGCCACGTCGATTAGCCAATGTGCCGTTATCAACAATCGTGCATTTTTCACTGGCGACTTGCTCGCCAATTTTCCCAGTGAATACTGAAGTGCCTTTGCGATTAAAGTCACCTTCTAAGCCGTGGCCAATCGCCTCATGCAACAATACGCCTGGCCAGCCTGGGCCTAATATTACTGGCATATTACCTGCAGGTGCACCTTTAGCTTCTAATGCTACCAATGCCTGTCGAATGGCCTCATGTGTATAAATTTCAGCCAAGTTGTGGTCAATAAAATAACGATAATCGTAACGTCCGCCGCCACCACTTGAGGCTGATTCAATACGACCATCATGTTCAACAATAACACTCACACTCACGCGTACCATTGGTCGATAATCTTTTTGATAAACACCATCGGTCGATACGACTAGTACCTCAGTATAAGCGCCTGAGAGTGATGCACTGACTTGCTTAACTTTCGGCTCTTTTCTGGCAATGGAATCAATCAGTTTAAGTAAATCAACTTTTTCTTCTGAAGTCAAACTACCCAATGGATTAAGGCCACTGTATTTAGCCACTTGTGGCACTGATTGGAAAGTCTGAATAGGTTGCGTGGCTTGATGCTGAGAAATACCCTTAGCAAAATCCACCGCCTGCTCGATAGCTTTAGAATTTAAATCATCCGAATAAGCAAACCCAGTTTGCTCACCTTTAACCGCGCGCGTACCAACGCCGTGGCTAATATGATAAGTACCGGATTTAACAATACCTTCTTCTAAAAACCAAGATTCAGCCACCGAATGTTGAAAATACAAATCTGCATAATCTACGCCTTTCACCGCTAAAGAAGACAATAACGAAGTAATCTTTTCCTGATTTAAATGATGGTCATCTAATAACTGTTCAATCATAACACGGTTGATATATTTTTAATAATGGGCTCATCCCATGGGCCGGTAATTTTATATTTAAATTCCACCACCTTATCAAAAACTTTATCAATTAGCTTGCCTGCAAACAAGGTTTCATCTACTAGCCAAACACCAAGACCGACCGCACCGCCGCCGGCCAAGGCCGCCGCTGCAGGTACTGCATCACCCACTGCCGGGCTGACTTTGGCCATCATGTCATACTGCTCATCAACAATATTGCTTTGACCAGTTAACACAATCACACCGGAGGTTGCATTTAATTCAAATTTTTCAATTTTAGCTAAGGCGTTACTGATATGAATACTCGCATCAATGTCTTCGTAAGTAAAGCCTTTTTGAGTAATATCACCTATATCAAGCTTCATGCGCTTGGCAATCGATTTAATATTTAGCAGTGACAAGATACGTCCAATATTTGGGTCTTTTTCAGTAAATACACCCTCTTTAACTTTCATAGTAATATAGCCAGTCACATCTTGATAATTTATATTCCACGGTGTGCACTCGCAAGACAGACGAATATCAAAATCAAACTCTCCACCAGTTACTTTTTCTTTAACCTTAAGTTTTTGTAAAAACTCAGCCAAACCCTTGCCTTTTGCTTTTGCTTTTAATCGAGTCCTACCGTCTAACCAATAACCATTAAAACTTAGCGCCTCGTCGCCAACCCCGACTCCGTCGAATTTCAAATCACTAATTTTTAACATGCCATCTTGGGAAATTAACTCAGCACTAAAATTAGGCAAGATTTCTTCGTCAACATAAATACCGTTAGCACTCAAATACATACTTGGAAGGTCGTCAGGCGTAATATTCCACTCACCCTTAATTGCATCCAAAGTGGTTATTTGCAAACCTAGCAACTTCACACTAGGAAAGCCGCCATCATTCATTACCACATCAATATTGCCTTTAATCGCATCTGACTCAACTCTAGCACGCCAAGATTGATCTAGCCTTTTGGTGATATAAGTCTCAAAACCACTGTCATTGTTAATTAACTCTACTCTGAAAGTGCTCTCGTGATCATCACCTCGATTATTCGGATTAATGCGAATTTCAAATGGCATGTCGCGAATATTGCCAACACCAGTTGCGGTAATTTCATCATCGTGAAAAGCCAATTTAGAATGATAACTCTCAACCACAATTGCGCCATCTAACGTAGTCAGGCGATTGTTATCAAGCACCAAATCAATATCCAAAATCGAATCTCTTTCATCGAGTGGCACCACTAGCTTCATATCACCAGTAACGTCACCGGCCAGCGTAAATTGACCTAGTACTTCATTCACCGTTTTGCTAAGAGGTGCACGACGCAAAAACTCAATTAACTGCTCACTCTGAGTATCGATTTTACCAATCACTTCCACGTCTAGCTGATCTTGGCTCATATCCAAAATTTGCACTTTAATATTATTAAGCGCCATGTCATTAAGTCGGGTGTTGTTCACCATCACCACAATCTCCTTGCCATCAGTTTCCAAATTAGCATTCAACTTCTTGAGACTGTCCCAATCAGAGTTAAACAGCAACTCCATATTGTTTAATTGAGTGCTAAATCGAGTATTAGTTACCTCTGATTTTGATAAATTTCTCTTAAGATGAAACCTTGTATCTTGCAACTGGCCAGAGATAAAACCACGCTTTATCCAAGCATGTGTGTTATCACTCAGTACGCTTGATGGCAGATATTTAGCCACATCATTCGCCTGTATTTTCTCTACATAACTATTAAATTCAACAAAATCACTGCCTTGTTCAGTAAAAAATTTCAAATGCGACTGAGCTGAAAATTTATCATTACTCATCAGTAGTGGAACGGTTAGCACTTTATCCTGCTCAGACTGAGTCGTAGACAACGTTGCAAGAATGTTTGCCTTACCCATTTGAGAATCAGACAAACCAAAATCTAAATCTTGATCTGAAATTGCTAGTGATAATTGCGTTTCATTACGGCTCAGCACCATCGGTGCAATTTCAATTGTCTGGTTACTTTTTATTAATGTTTTATTGATGCTCAGCGATTTAAAGAAATATAAAATTTCTAAACTTTGTGGTGAGATCAGCTGGCGAATTTGATCCACACCAAACTCATTGGTGTTTTGATCGGTATCTGAATACAGCGTTAAAGTATCAATGTAAATTTCACTTGGATGATAAATGTCATCTAACAGTGAACTCAAATTAATATCCCATTGCAAGTGATCAGCCTTAGCAATGGGCAAGCCTTGCTGTGGCGAGTTAACACTAAGGCCATGAAGGTTTAAAGCCAGCCCTTCTTTATTAAAATCAAAACTAATCTTAGATAAAGTAATGTCAAGCTCACTAAATTCAGAAATCTGATTTTCAATCGGTGCTTTAATTAACGCAGGAAAAGTCACAAAAAAAGCCACAACCAGTACAACCAATAAAGCAGCAATAGCACTAATCCAAGTGCTTAACTTAAGTACTCTAACGCCGTGAGATAATGTCTTTTTTATCATTCTGATGTAATGTTACATTACGTACTTAGCAAACAAGCAATAAATTCAGAGGAGTTGAAGCTCTATCTTTGTGTCTCAAACAAGCCTTTGTCCTT
>CAZKWW010000029.1:2635-9053 GCA_964556635.1 uncultured Candidatus Ruthturnera sp. | reverse complement strand
CGATAGTGCTATTTTAGATGATGCACTCATTCACGGTTTAAACTTCCCTTACGGTTGTCAAAAAGGTTTTTGCGGTAAATGTAAGGCAACTATTATTGAAGGTGAAGTTGATTACCAAGGTGATGTTCCTAACGGTATTACACCAGAAGAAGTGGCAGAAGGCATGGCGTTGTTATGCCAGTGTCGAGCCAAATCTGATGTGTTACTTGTGATAGATGAGTTAGATAGCGTTGCTGATATTGAGGTTAGAAACCTACCTTGTAAGGTGGAAAGTATTAAACAGCTAAACCATGATGTAACGCAAATTATGTTAAAGATTCCTGGTGCTGAATCATTGCAATATTTGGCTGGTCAATATGTTGACTTGATTCACCCTGATTTTGAACCGCGTGCTTTTTCGATTGCCAATGCACCAACAAATTCTAGTTTGATTGAGTTACATGTACGTCAAATAGAAAACGGAAAATTTACCAATTTTGTTTTTAATGAACTCGAAGAGAAATCATTGCTTCGAATTGAAGGCCCTAAAGGAGATTTCTTCTTTCGAGAAGATAGCAAGAAACCAGTTATTTTAGTGGCAGGTGGCACAGGTTTAGGCCCCATTAAATCAATTATTGAGCATGCAATTGCCACGCAACTTAATCGAAAAATCTACTTGTACTGGGGCGTAAGAGACGAAGTTGATTTGTATATAGATCTACCTGAAAAGTGGGCCGACGAGCATGACAATATTCATTTTGTGCCAGTTTTGTCCGAGCCAAATGAGGCTTGGCAAGGGAAAACAGGCTTTGTACACGAAAGTGTTTTAAACGATTTTGAAGATCTTACCGGTTATGAGGTTTATGCTTGTGGCCCGCCAGAAATGGTGAAAGCCGCTGCAAAAACTTTTGTTGAGCAGGGTATGATTAAAGATAATTTCTTTTCAGATGCTTTTGTATTTGCCTTTACCGGAAAAAAATAATGAGCGATATGCAACAACATTTAACTGATCAGCTTAATACAGCGTTAACCCCAACTCATCTTGAGGTGATTAATGAATCAGCTAATCATGCAGGACTTGCTACTGAATCGCATTTCAAATTGATTGTCGTCAGTGAGAAATTTAATGACTTAAAATTAATTGATCGTCATCGTTTTATTAATCAACTGTTTAAAGAAGAGCTTAACCATATTCATGCATTAGCAATGCACACTTATACACCAGTGGAATGGCAAAACAAGCATGGTGCACCAGCTTCTCCAAAATGTTCGGGCGGGCACTTATCTTAAAATTTTTAAAATACCTTTTTTACTCTTCATTCCTACTTGTTAGCGCCTGTGAGAGCACAACGACCACTACAGTTAATACAGAAACAACTGTCGCTATAAAACCTGTTAAAGTTGAAAAAGCTAAGCCAGTTGTAAAGCCAATTGTTGAGGCAAATCTGTGGCAATATATTTCCAATCGTCAGACGTTAAGCGCACCTAGCCAAAAAAAGCTATTTTGGCATATTGACTGGTTTAAGAAAAATCCTGATTATTTAACGCGTGTTACTAAGCGTGCAAAGCCGTATTTATATTTGGTCACTAAAGAGGTTGAAAAAGCTGGATTGCCGATTGAAATTGCTTTATTGCCTATTGTAGAGTCTGCCTATTATCCATTTTCTTATTCGCATGGTACTGCCTCAGGACTTTGGCAGTTTATCCCTTCTACTGGCAGGCTTTATGGCTTAAAAGAAGATTGGTGGTACGATGGCAGGCGCGATGTATTAGCATCAACCAAAGCAGCTGTTAAGTATTTAAAAAATCTAAGCAAGCTCTTTAAAGGTGATTATTTGTTAGCCATTGCCGCTTATAATTCTGGCCCTGGTCGTGTGCAAAAAGCCATTCGAAAAAACAAACGATTAGGCAAAAAAGCTGATTTTTGGCATCTAGATTTACCAGCTGAGACTCGAGGCTATGTGCCTAGGTTGTTAGCAGTAGCAGAGCTAATTAAGCATCCTGATCGTTATGGTCAAACCATTACGCCAGTAAATAACAAGCCACAATTGCAAGTAGTTGAGCTTGATTCACAATTTGATTTAGCCACCATTGCGCAGTGGGCAGATATTACGTTAGATGATGTTTACACACTCAATCCTGGATTAAAACGTTGGGCCACGCCAAGTAATCCGCCGTATGCTATTTTATTACCAGTTGATAAAGCTAAAATTTTTGAAAAAAATTTAAAAGATCATCCTAAGAATGCCCGAGTACGCTGGCTAAGGCACAAAGTGTCTTCTGGCGAGAGCTTAAGTTATTTGGCGAAAAAATTTAAAACCACGTTAAGCCAAATCAAAAGCATTAACAACATGAGTAATAATTTAATCAAAGTGGGTGAGCATCTGATTGTGCCGCTTGCGCAACGTGCTGATAATGATTATGCGCTCTCTGAAGATGAGCGAGAAAAGCGTCGATTGAATGCCAAAAAAACCGGAATTAAGGTTGTTCATACGGTGGCTAAAGGTGATAGCCTGTGGAAGGTTGCTAAGCAATACAACACGCAAATTAAGAGTATTGTGAAATGGAACCATCTAACGCATGACCAACCTTTATCTATTGGTAAAAAGTTAGTGATTTGGCAGGCTAAACCTGTTAAAAATAAAGATTTATCTAAAATCACCAGTGTTGGAATTGATATCAATAGAAAGGTGACTTATCGCGTTAAAAGTGGCGATAATTTGTCAAAAATTGCAAAAAAATTCAATGTCAGCATCAGCGATCTGAAATCATGGAATCAATTGGATATTAAAAAGCCTTTACAAATAGGACAAAAACTTAAAATTATTGTTAACGTTGTTAATTCTAAAATGAAATAAAACTATGAATGCATTACCCATCAACAAAATCTTTTTAGCTGGTTTTGCTTTTGCACTGACGCATTGGAAAAAAATTATTGAAATTTCTATTTTTCCAGTTCTGCTGTCAATGCCTTTGTTTTTTATTATTATAGATCCAAGTTTTCTAGAAACATTATCAAAAATAATGGAGCTTGTTCAAAAAGAACCACCATTAATGCTTTTGAATAATATTGAGTTTATTCAACTGTCTAATCAACTTCCAAAAAGCATACCGCTATACTTATTGTTAAGCTTATACGCACAGATCATGTTATCAATCAATATGTATCGGTTAGTCATTCAAGGCGAAGCGTTAGTTAACGGATTAGTTCCAATTTTTAATTTTAGAAAAATTATCAAATTTTTTGCTTTGATGTTTTTGGTTGGACTAGTAACAAGTATTTTTTCTGGATCTATTATCCAAATGATTATTTCTTTTTTAATTGTTCCTATTACTTTAAATTTTGTTCGTATTTCTATCGGTGAATCTTTTCAATATAAATGGAATTTATCCTTTCCAACCCAGGTTAATTTATTTTTTATCCAGATGGTTTTGCCACTAATGATACTATTGTTACTTATCTTTATAGATGGTCATTTGGGTGCAAATGGTGTAGTTGCCACTACGTTGTTTGTTGTGGTATTTTTTTACTGGGTGCCAATTACTTTAGCGTTATGCTATCAACTTATTCAAGCTAATAACTCATCGCAAAACCCTTAGGGTAGCGCATATCAAAAACAACCTGTTTGGTTTTTTTTGAAGGTTTTAGTTTGGCATAGGCTTTTAAAAATCGCCCCAATCGTTGCTCTTGTTGTTGGTAGCCTAAAATGACTTTAATATTAGGCTTAAAGGTAAGTTGATCAATATTCGTTCGAGAGAAAGAGGTGATAATCATATCCCCAGATAGAATTTGATAATTTTGATAGTCTGTATAAAGTTTAACAGCCTTTGCTTGATTCGCTCTTGATCTCGCTAAAACTGCATCTGATGGGATGATTGTTTTTGGAATGAACAATTCACCTGTGGTTGATATGTATCCTATGCAGTTTGCTTTATTTTTGGTGTCGCAATTGGTGTTTTCCCAACGCATGGCAATGTCTTGAGATTCGATATCAATCTGAATCGAATTCCAAAATAGTCGCTCAACATGTGCAGCACTTACCCAAGGCTCAGCCTCTAAGGTTTGCTTTATTTCATGTAAGTTTAGTTGGTATTTATCTTTAATTAGCGGTTGTATTTTTTGCTCTAAAACTGTTTGGGCAATCGGTAGTGACTCATCAATCTCCCAGCTTACTTGCGCTTTTAGAAATTCGGTTGGCTCCGCTTCCAAAACACGCCAAACAACAAAGACCAACACAGCAAAAAAAGGCAGGGTTTTAGCAATAGGCAAAAACAATTGCCAGAGCGATTTTTTACGCTTGTTATATCGAGTACTGCGCTTTTTAATCATTAAGAATTGTTAAAACTAATTCATCAAAACTCAACCCGTCTGCTTTTGCTGCCATTGGCACCAAAGAGTGTGAAGTCATGCCAGGCACAGTGTTAATTTCTAATAAATAAGGGTTTTGATTTTTATCGAGAATAAAATCAACTCGCCCCCAAGTTTTAGCGCCCATCATATTAAAGGCGTTCAAAGCAATCGATTGTAGTTGCTGCTCAAGTGTATTTGATAGCCCGCATGGACATAAATATTGTGTTTCATCTGAATGATATTTAGACTCATAATCATAGAATCCATGATCAGCAATAATTTGAATAACTGGCAGAGTTTTACCATTTAAGATAGATACTGTGTACTCCTCACCTTCAATCCACTGTTCAATTAATGCTTGCTCATCATATTGCCAAGCCAACTCAAGCGCTTTATCAAGTTCTTGTACATTGTTTACCTTGCTAATGCCAATACTAGAGCCTTCCAAGATTGGCTTTACTGCCCAAGGTAATGGGAAGCTAACCCTTGGTGCAGGCTCATCAATACTGGCTAAAATAGAGGGTGCTAGCGGTAAATCGTGTTGAGCCCAAATCGACTTTGTTGTGGCTTTGTTCATGCACTGTTTGGAAGCACCTGAATTGGTACCTGTGTAGGCAATATTGCGCTGTTCTAGCTGTTGTTGAATAGTGCCATCTTCACCACCACGACCATGCAGGACAATAAAAGCTTTATCAAAAGATTGAGACCATAGTTCATCAAGGTTGTCACCTTGCCAGTCAAACTTAAAGCATTCAATATTTTGATTTTTTAATGATTGGTAAACCGCTTCACCACTATTAAGTGAGACTTCACGTTCTGCTGAGTTACCACCCATAAGTACTGCAATCATATAATTACTACCTCTGTTTCTAAGTCAATATCAAACTTAGATTTTACGGTTTGTTGAATATGGATAATCAAATTTTCAATATCATTTGCTGATGCTTCATTTTGATTAATAATAAAATTAGCATGTTTATTAGAAACACAAGCATCGCCAATACAAAAGCCTTTTAAGTTGCTGTCTTCAATCAGTTGAGCAGCATAATGATTTTTCGGATTTTTAAACACACTGCCACAATTAGCTTCGCCAATTGGTTGTGAAGTATTCCGCTGTTTTAATAGTGTTTTAATATTGTCTTGTTTTTCAATTTTCTCAAATTGAAAATTAGCAGCAATAAAATATTCATTGTTATTATTACTCAACACCTGTCGATAAGAAATATCAAAATCTTCAGGGCTTCGTTCAAATACAACGCCTTGGGTGTTAATCGTAATAACAGAGCTAACAAATTGCCAAATTTCACTGCCAAATGCACCTGCATTCATTGCTAATGCGCCACCAACATTACCTGGGATGGCGCTTAAAAACTCGGCACCATTTAACCCTTTAGATTCGCAAAATCGAGAAAGCTTTGCCAGTGTTGTGCCTGCGCCAGCAACAATAGTATGGTTGTTAATTTCTAGCTGGTTGAGGTGTTTGAGTTTAATAACAACCCCATCAAAACCTTGGTCGCGCACTAGTAAGTTACTACCTAAGCCCAACATCAAGATAGGCTTTTCATTATTTTTTAAAAATTTAGATAGATCATCTAAGTTTTCAGGAGTAAAAAAATCTTGCGCTATGCCACCGGTTCGAAACGAACAATATTTGCCCATCGGTTGATTATGAGTCAGCATATTCCTGTATGAGTAAAGAGGGCAGGGTGTGGATGTCACCAGCGCCTAGCGTTAGAATAATATCGTTATTTTTAACAACATTAGGCAGTACTTTTAGAACTTCATTGGTGCTTTTAATAACAACCGGATCAAGTGATGAGCGTTGACGAATTGCATCAGCTAATGTGCTAGAGTTGATGTGAGCGATCGGTTGTTCACTTGCAGGGTATATATCTAATAAAATCAGAGCATCTGCCTTAGATAGGGCGCGAGCAAAATCATCAAATAGGTCTCGCGTACGCGAGTAGCGGTGTGGTTGGAATATAACCACCAAACGTTGATCTTGATAAGTATTCTGCAAACTTTCAAAAACTGCATTAATTTCATTAGGGTGATGACCATAATCATCAAATAAATCTACTACTTGTT
>CAZKWW010000029.1:0-2625 GCA_964556635.1 uncultured Candidatus Ruthturnera sp. | reverse complement strand
AATATTAAGCTTTCCATGATAATCAAGACGTCTTGCAACACCGGCAAAGTCTTTTAATGCACTTTGAATAATATCAGTATCAATATTTAATTCACAGGCCACGCCAATAGCGGCCAAAGTGTTTAAGATATTGTGCTTGCCAATGAGATTTAGCTCAACATGGAATGATTGATCATATTTTTTGCAGACAACATCAAAATGCATTTGTCGTTCTTGTTGAGTGATATTAATGGCCTGTACATCAGCGCCTTGGTTAAATCCATATGTGACTAAAGGGCGGTGAATATCACTGATGATATCTTGAACGCCAGCATCATCTGTACACAGCACACAAGCGCCATAAAAAGGCAAATTAGAGGTGAAATTGATAAAGGCATCAGTCAGCTTATGATAGTCATTGTCATAAGTAGCCATGTGATCTTGATCAATGTTGGTAATAATGCTGAGCATCGGCTGCAAGTGTAAAAACGAAGCATCAGATTCATCTGCTTCAGCAATTAAATAGTCACTTTCACCAAGTTTGGCATTGATGCCGCTTGAATTTAAAATACCGCCAATGATGTAAGTAGGGTCTAGTTTGGCGACATTAAGGATGTGTGTAATTAAACTCGTGGTTGTAGTTTTTCCGTGAGTGCCTGCCACCGCAATACCAAATCGAAAGCGCATAATTTCAGCCAGCATTTCTGCCCTAGGTACGGTTGGAATGTTGAGTTCATGCGCTTTAATTAACTCTGGATTGTTTTCACTAATGGCGCTAGAAACAACCACGGCTTGTGCATTGTTCACTTGATCAGCCGAATGCTGATATTTAATTGTACAGCCCAAATCTTGCAATCGCTTTGTTGCTTTGTTTTCATGAAGATCAGAGCCTGAAATTTGATATCCAAGATTATGCAAAACCTCAGCAATACCGCTCATTCCAGAACCACCAATACCAATAAAGTGGATATTTTTGATTCTAGCGCTAGAGACTGAGCGTAAGTTGTTCACGCTTTTGAAACAGTAATAATGCTCAATACTTGAATACCTTCACCACGACCAAAAGCAGTTAAACCTTCGCCTGTGGTGGCAGTAATACCGACATCACTTGTCTGTACATCCATTAATTTTGCAATATTGGTTTTTAGTGCTTCTATTTTTGGTGAAATTTTAGGCACTAGGCATTCGATTGAAATAGCGATATGTTCGATATGCCAATTGTCAAGATCGTTTAATGCTAGCTTTAAGTATTCAGTGCTATCAGTTATCCCTTGTTGGCAAAGTTCATCAGCCTTGGCGCCTAAAATATTTTTTCCGGTGATGGATGAAACGGCATTGGTGAGAGAGTGCAAGATAACATCAGCATCACTATTACCACGCAAACCTTGAGGGTGGTCAAACTCAATACCACCGAGTATAAGTGGCTTGTTGTCGATGGCATCGAATGCGTGAGAGTCTTGCCCAAGTCCGGTTTTAATATTCATTTAACTATTTGATTTTAAATAAAAATTAGCTAATTCTAAGTCTTCTTTTGTCGTGATTTTAAGGTTACTTTTACTGGCTTCAACCAAGATAGATTCAAGCCCTAAAGCCTCGATGCTGCTGGCTTCATCAGTAATATTTAAATCGTTATTTATAACATTATCCAAGGCTTTTGATAATACACCAAATCGATACATTTGGGGGGTTTGCGCCTGCCAAAGATTGGATCTATCCAATGTGTTTTTAACCTTTGTGGCATCGGCTTGTTTAATGGTATCAACCACTCGGTTGGCCAATAGTCCACCTGTTGGATGATTTTTTAGTTGCTTGATTAAGTTAATAACATCTGCGGTTTTTACACAAGGTCTTGCTGCATCATGAACCAATATCCAGTCGTTATCATTGGCAAAAGGTTTTAGAGCTTTTAGAGCTGATATCACCGAATGAAAACGCTCTTTTCCACCAATGGCTGTAGTGAGTAATTTTGGATGATTAAAAAATTCAGATTGTTTAAAGCGAGTGTCATTTTTAGCAATGGCAACCACACAACCTTTAATTTGTTCAATATTCAGCAAAGTCTTTAGTGTTTGATCAAGCACACTTAAGCCATTGTTTAGTTTTAAGTATTGCTTAGGTGTATCACCACCAATACGAGAGCCGATGCCACTAGCAGGTACAATCAGAAAGTGTTGATCAGTCGACATTAAAAGACAAGTAATAAAAAGATGGGTTTATTATACCCAAGGTATCGTCAAGGGTTTTGCAGCGTAATTTGGTGGTAAGTTTCACCATCTTTTATTAATCCAAATCGGTAGCGTGCTTGTGATTCTAAAATTTCCATATTGGCAGCAGTCTCCGCCCTAAGCTCAACTTTTTTGATGCTGTTTTCTTTGTCTAATGATTGGTTGGTTTGGATATGCTGATCAATCATATTTTGTTTATCAGTTAAAGATCCTGGAAACTGATTAATAAAAAAGCTTTGACGTATTAAAGTTGCAAGAACCACGATTAGAATAATGGTAATCCAATATTGATAAAAAAAGCCAAATACTGGATTTGGCTTTTTTGTATTACCCTTGTTAGGGTGTCTCGTTGTTTGTTTTCTCAATTTTTGTTGCTAAGGTTTAGCCATCAGCAAGCATTTCGCCATCTTTTTTATCTTGA
>CAZKWW010000028.1:8857-9193 GCA_964556635.1 uncultured Candidatus Ruthturnera sp. | reverse complement strand
ACGCATAATATTGATTGAATAACGAATCATGTCAAAGGCAGGAACCCTTAGATCACCATATGCAGGATGCGGGTGGCGTGTATAAGGAAATTCGAATACGCTATCGAACTCTTCCATAGACAAAGGAATCGGTGGCGGATTTAACCAAACATCCCGTTCACCATGACGCTGTACTAAAGCTCTCGCATTACCCGGATTTGTTTCTAAATGAAATACGCGTGACGTATGTGCATACAGATAACGATCATTTGCCACTTGCTCAAAAGAAGGTAATCGAATCACCGTACTTTCTCGCTTTAAGCCTTTGGTTCGATGGTTAAAATCAATCACCTGAAC
>CAZKWW010000028.1:0-8847 GCA_964556635.1 uncultured Candidatus Ruthturnera sp. | reverse complement strand
TCAATTGCACTAGGCTTGCTCTGATTATTTTTATCGCCACAACCTTGCTTATCCTTGGCAGATGTATCTGCATAAGGGTCAGTTTGTGGATGATCCAAACTTTTATCAGTATCAATCTCACTTGAATCTAGAACTGTCCAACCTTCAGGTATGCCCTGACGCATATATGCCGTACCACGAATATCAGTAATTTGCTTAATATCCTCACCCGCTGCCACCCGATGCGCCACCTCAACCACAGCGCGCTCAGCATTACCAAAAAGTAGTAAATCTGCCTTGGAGTCAGGCAGGATAGAACGACGAATGGTTTGTGACCAATGGTCATATTGGGCAATACGCCTTAAGCTAGCCTCAATACCTCCAATAATCACAGGAGTACCCTTAAAGGCCTCCTTAGCACGCTGAGTATAAACAGTCGTCGCACGATCGGGTCGTTTACCTGCTACACCACCAGCTGTGTAAGCATCATCAGAACGCGGCCTTTTTTCAGCAGTGTAATGATTCACCATAGAGTCCATATTGCCTGATGCAACAGCAAAAAATAGATTGGGTTTTCCTAATTGACGAAAGTCGTCAGCTGAGTACCAATCAGGCTGGGAGATAATCCCCACCCGAAACCCTTGAGACTCTAACAAACGACCAATAATTGCCATACCAAAACTAGGATGATCAACATAGGCATCGCCGGTGATAATAATAATATCGCAACTATCCCATCCCAACTCGTTCATTTCCTTACTAGACATCGGCAACAATGATGCAGGAACAAGTCCTTTTTTATGAGGCCAAAATTTTGGGTAAGAATATAGGTTTTTAGGCAATGGCAACATGATATTCAATTATATAGCAACAGGATAATGGGCGTCTTTGTTAAACATAACCCCCGCATGACCCTAGTATTTTACAATCAAGCATAAAAAAGACCTACAATCAATGTAGGCCTTTAAATGTATGGCTCCTCGAGGTGGGCTCGAACCACCGACAAACGGATTAACAGTCCGTTGCTCTACCAGCTGAGCTATCGAGGAATTAAGGGGAAATTATAACGGAATCTAGATTTGAGTCAATCTAAAAGTCAGTTATTTAGTATTTTATTTAACTAGTAAGCCGGCGCAGGAAAATTGTTACCTCTAACTGGTGTGTAACCTAAGTAACCTTGTTTGCCATATCCTTCAAAACGGCCTTCGCCTCTTGACTTACCGTAATTTTCAATTTGGCCTTTGTAATACTGTTCAGCATTACCTGTAGCATAATTTTTACCTTGACCAGATAGACGATTTTGCAACTCACCAGCGTACTTGCCATCAGCTCTTGCATAACCTTTGCTTTCTGTTTTATTGTTGGTTTTAAAATGAATACCAAATTCAGTATCATTCATCCAGTTGTTTGCCGTACTCATCGGCCCCCAGTCAGCATCTGAATTCATCGGACCCCAATTGGTCATACCATCCATTGGGCCGAAGTTTGATCCTGAGTCAAAAGGACCAAAATTAGAACCGCCATTAAAAGGATTCCACTTAGAGCCAGAATTAAACGGCCCCCAGTTAGTGCCAGAGTTTGAGTTGGAATTAGCATTCCACGGCATCCACGACTCAATTAAGTTATCACTGCCGTTATTATTGTTATCCCATGGCATCCATGGCGCTGCACTAGTAATACTAGAAGCTAATAAAGTAATCGTAAATATTAATTTTGTCATGTTATTCATTTTTATATTCCCCAAAATAAAAAATTGCTTTAGGGTGTATTATACACTAATTATATTATGATTTTATAATATATTAACAATAGACGAAAAAAGAGGCGCCTAAGCGCCTCTTTTTATTAACTAATTTTAAAAATTAATTATTTTGCAGCAGCGGGTGCTGGTGCAGCAACACCACGGTAGTAGTTGTTGTTGCTATCTGCAGCGCCTGAAGCCATTGCATCTGCATAGCCTTTAGCGTAAGCATCAGCTTGACCTTTAGCAAAACCGTCTGCTTGACCTTTAGCGTATGCATCAGCCTTGCCTGAAGCATTTGCATCAGCTGTACCAGAAGCAGAACCGTCAGCAGCGCCAGAAGCGTTAGTGTCGGTTGTGTTCTTAGTGTCAAACTTAAGACCGAAGTCAGTGTTATTCATCCAGTTGTTGCCACCTTTAAAAGGACCCCAGTTAGAAGCGCCATTGAAAGGACCAGCGTTAGAGCCACCAGCAAAAGGACCCCAGTTGTTACCACCTGAGAAAGGACCCCAGTTAGAGCCACCGTCAAAAGGACCAAGATTAGAGCCACCGTCAAAAGGACCCCAGTTGTTAGAGCCATTAAAAGGACCCCAGTTGTTATTATTGTAACCGTTGTTGTTATTCCACCAACCAGCTGAAGCTGATGTAGCTGCAACTACTGTAGCAATTGCTACTGTTTTTACTAATGTTTTCATCGTTATCTCCATATATTCAGTTATAAAAAAGAGGAAAGAATACCAATAAAATATCAATATTCAACTTTAGATTATACTAATTAAAAACGCACTTTACAACCAATATTTACACAAAATATTAACTTATGATCGCCCAATAAAAAACCACCCTTGCGGGTGGTTTTAGCTTGGCTACTTAGTAAGCCTAAACTTAACTAAGTGATGCTAGCGAGGTTAAGTAATAAATTACTTAGCTACTTCAGTTGAAGTTGCAGTGCCTTTAGCCATTGCATCAGCGTAACCTTTAGCGTAAGCATCAGCTTGAGCTTGAGCTTGAGCGTCAGCTACACCTTTAGCGTATGCATCAGCAGTACCTTTAGCGTTAGCGTCAGCAACACCCTTAGCAGAACCGTCAGCAGCGCCAGAAGCGTTAGTGTCAGTTGTGTTCTTAGTGTCGAAGTTTAAACCGAAATCAGTGTTGTTCATCCAGTTGTTACCACCTTTAAAAGGACCCCAGTTTTGGGCACCAGTAAAAGGACCAGCATTAGAACCGCCCATAAATGGACCCATGTTATTACCACCAGAGAAAGGACCCCAGTTAGTACCACCACTTGGAGCAGCATTAGAACCACCTGAGAAAGGACCCCAATTGTTACCACCGTTAAACGGACCCCAATTGTTATTACCACCCCAGTTATCACCACCCCAACCTGCTGTTGCCGATGCTGAAACCACTACTGTTGCAATCGCGATTGCTTTTGTTAAGCTTTTCATTTTTTCTCCTCTCCTCTTAGAGTTATTATTTATATATAGTTAATTCAAGTAAGTATCAAATCTACCCGAAAACATGATAATACACAACAAAACACGCTGTGCAACACTATCAGTACATATTAATACTATGATATAGAATCAATAATCGTATTTAAAGCAACACTTGGGCGCATCGCCTTATTGAGTAACTGCGGATTAGGCTGGTAGTAACCATCAAACTCCACTACTTTGCCTTGTGGGACATTTAATTCAGAAATAATCACTGATTCATTGGCTGACAAAGCTTGTGCTATTGGTGTAAATCGTTCTTGTAATTCAGTATCTTGTGTTTGGTTTGCTAATGCCTGCGCCCAATACATTGCCAGATAAAAGTGGCTGCCACGATTATCAAGCTCGCCCACTTTGCGTGACGGTGACTTATCATTATCTAAAAACTTAGCCGTTGCTGCATCTAGGGCGCTAGCTAATATTTGTGCTTTAGGCATATTAAATGTTTCGGCTAAATGCTCTAATGATACAGCTAAAGCCAAAAACTCACCTAGCGAATCCCAACGCAGGTGATTTTCAGATAATAATTGCTGGACGTGCTTAGGTGCTGAACCGCCCGCACCGGTTTCAAACAAACCACCACCATTCATAAGTGGTACGATGGATAGCATTTTGGCGCTAGTGCCGAGTTCTAGTATGGGGAATAAATCCGTTAGATAGTCTCGAAGTACGTTGCCCGTTACTGAAATAACATCCCTGCCAGCTTTCACATGACCCAGTGTAAATTGGGTAGCGGCTTCAGGTGACATAATATGAATTTCAAGATCGGTTGTGTCGTGGTCCAATAAGTAGGTGTTGACTTTTTTAATCATTTGAGCATCATGCGCGCGATTTTCATCCAGCCAAAAAACAGCAGGTGTGTTGGTGGCTCTAGCGCGATTAACAGCTAATTTAACCCAGTCTTGAATCGGTGCATCTTTGACCTGACACATACGGAAGATATCACCCTGCTCTACCACCTGCTCAAGCAATGCTTTTCCCTCTGTAGAAAGTACAAGCACCACGCCTGCTTTTTTCATTTGGAATGTCTTGTCATGAGAGACCTACTCTTGGGCTTTTTGCGCCATCAAACCAACATTTGATACCGAGCCCATAGTAGTAGGGTCAAATGCACCATGTTGTTTGCAAAAATTAATGGTTTCTTGAAAAACGCCTGAATAACAGCGATCAGGAATCACAGCCATGGTGTCTTGCTGCTCGCCGGCTTTGTTCCACATCTGGCCTGAGGCTCTAATCATCGCTGGCATGGATGCATCAACAATAACATCACTTGGCACGTTAAGATTGGTAATACCTTTATCAGAATCAACCATCGCCACATCAGGTTGCTTGGCATACACCGCCTCAATATCTGCTTGAATTTCTGCTTTTTTATCAGTCTCTAGTGTTTCAATTTTGGTCAAAACATCACCAAAACCATTATTTGCATTAACACCAAGCTCTTTAAAAGTTGCTGCATGTTTTTTAAACACATCTTCAAAAAACACACTAACAACCTGACCAAAAATAATAGGGTCAGAGACTTTCATCATTGTGGCCTTCATGTGTACAGAGAACAAAATACCTTGTTCTTTTGCCTCAACAATAGCCTTAGCCAAAAAGCTCTTCAAGGATGATTGACTCATTACAGAAGCATCAATAATTTCACCTACTTGTAGTGGCGCTGATGCTTTTAAGGTTTCAGTTGAGCCATCATCGCCTTTAAATTCAATGGTGAACTGTGTTGCATTATCAATGGTGGTGGATTTTTCTGAGCCATAAAAATCACCTTCAGACATGCTTGCCACGACAGTTTTAGAATCAGCCGACCAAGCGCCCATTGAATGTGGATTCTTCTTGGCGTAACTTTTAACCGATGGTGGCGCACGACGATCAGAGTTGCCTTCTCGTAACACTGGATTAACCGCACTACCCAATACTTTAGAGAATGTCGCTTTGATGGCTTTATCTTCATCACTTTGAGGATTGGCAGGATAATTCGGAATATCGTAACCATGCGCTTGAAGCTCGGCAATGACTGCCTCTAGCTGTGGAACAGAGGCGCTGATATTCGGTAGCTTAATAATATTAGCTTCTGGCAAGGTTGCCATTTGGCCCAATTCACTCAACGCATCGCCTGTTTTTTGATCTGCTGTTAGTCTATCGGAAAAATTAGCAATCACACGACCGGCTAAGGATATGTCACGAGTTTCAACTGCGATACTTGCCGCACCTGTAAATGCCTTAACAATCGGCAGCAATGAATAGGTTGCTAATGCTGGCGCCTCATCGGTTAAGGTATAAATAATCTTAGGTTTTTGTGACATGGCTATATTATTTTCAAATGCAATATTTTAGCATCCTCGCCATTTGAATAGTATTTTTTACGGCTATCGATCACTTTGAAGCCTAGTTTTTGATAAAACAAAAATGCAGATTTATTAGACGCACGCACTTCAATAAAGACTGTGTTAATATTTAATATTTGTAATTGTTGTGTTAAATATTCAAACAGCTGAGAGCCTAGGCCTTGATGTTGATAATCAGGATGAATACAGATATTTAACAAATCAGCTGAATCGGGTGAATGCATTACAACAAAATACCCCAGTACTTGCGTATCAACAACAAGCAAACTTGCTAACGTATTTGGGTTATTTAAGCTGTCGCTAAATTTGTATTGCGTCCAAGGCGTGTCATAAGCCAGACGCTCAATAACGACAACACGCTCAATGTCGCTTAACGTGAATTTTCTAAAGGAAATATTGATAAGCCTTATTGTCGGTTTCGTTTTGATAGAAATAACCTAACTCATCAAAACTACGCTCTAGCGCTGTGACATCGTCAACCTGTAAGCCAATAAGCACTCGACCAAAATCTGCACCATGATTACGATAATGAAACAAAGAAATATTCCAATGAGTACCCACTTTATTTAAAAAATTAAGCAAAGCGCCGGGGCGCTCAGGAAATTCAAACCGGTATAACACTTCATTATCAGCATCCGCACGGCCACCCACCATGTAGCGAATATGGGTTTTGGCAATTGAGTTGTCACTCATATCTAAAATATCAAATGACTTGGATAATTTGGCGATTAATGCTTCTTTTTCGCTCAAACCTTCACTAAGCGCCACACCTACAAAGATGCGTGCTTGCTCATCCGCAGCGTAGCGATAGTTAAACTCTGTAATGGCGTGATTATCTAATAACTGACAGAACTTTAAAAAACTGCCTGGCTGCTCAGGAATGGTGGCCGCAATAATGGCTTCATTATGCTCACCAAGATCAGCACGCTCTGAGATATAACGTAGGCGATCAAAATTAACATTGGCACCTGAAACAATAGAAACTAAATTTTCATTCTCAATGTTATTTTGCTCGATATATCGCTTAACGCCTGCAGTAGCTAGAGCGCCAGCAGGCTCTGCAATAGAGCGCACATCTTCATAGATATCTTTAATGGCGGCACAGATTTCATCATTGCTGACCAATACCACGTCATCCACTACTTCTTTAGCGATTGAATAAGTCTGCTCACCAATTTGCTTGACGGCAACACCATCGGCAAAACGCCCAACTTCGGGCAATACAACACGTTCGCCATTTTTAAGCGCTTGATAAAGTGTTGGTGAATCTTCTGGCTCAACGCCAATGACTTTAATGTTTGGTGCGTAATGCTTGATATAAGTTGCTATGCCTGCAATCAAACCGCCACCGCCTACAGGGATAAATACCTTGTCCATATTCGGACGCTGCTCTAATAGCTCTTTGGCAATAGTTGCCTGCCCCGCCATTACTTCAATATCGTCATAAGGGTGGATAAACACCAGGTCTTGGTCTTTTTCTAATTGTTTGGCATATTGGTAGGCGTCATCATAAACATCACCATGAAGCACAACCTTGCCGCCTAATTGCTCTACTGCATTAACTTTAATTTTAGGTGTTGATAGTGGCATTACAATCACGGATTCAATGCTAAGCTTAGAAGCAGACAATGCCACACCTTGTGCATGATTACCTGCACTAGAGGCTACCACGCCTTTCGCAGCTTGGGATTCACTCAAACCAGAGATTTTTTGATAAGCACCTCTAAGCTTAAAAGCATGAATGGCTAATTCATCTTCTCGCTTAAGGTAAATGTTGTTTTTGCTACGCGCACTTAGCTGATGCGCCAAGTTTAAAGGCGTAGGGCTAGCAACGTCATAAACACGTGTATTGTCAGCTAAATCAACAATGTTTGGCATGTAACTCCCGTAAATAATCAACATTCACATAAGTGGCATCAGTCGTGTCACCTTCTATCATTGTAAATGGTTTATTCGGCTCACCCAAGTTATTCAAAATAACCATGGCATGATCAAACTGATGCGATTCAGTATATTCATTGGTTGTGATTAATGTTTTTAAATTTGCATCCGTTGCAGAAACAATGCCATTGTGCGAATCTTCAAAAGCAATGGCATTTTTTGGATCTAAATTCATTTGCTCTAACACCCAATGGTAGATATCACCAGCTGGCTTTAAATTAGGCACTACATTGCCTGCACCGATCACCTCAAACCAATCCAATGCCTCACGGCCCAATGTATTAGCAATAAGTGCATCAACATTGGCAGGTGTGGTGGTGGTAGCAATTGCTAGTCTTAAGCCGGCCGCCCTAGCCTCATGGAATAAACGCTCAACACCGGGTCTTAACGGTACGGCGCCTTCATCCATAAGTCGCACATAAATCTTAGTTTTTAATGCATGAATTGAGGCGACAAAACTATCCAAATCATCGTGCATAAAATCAGGATTGTATTTTTTTAAATAATACTTGATGCGTAACTGACCGCCTGTGACATCGAGTAATTCATGATAAAGTTCGTTCGACCAAACCCAATCTAGGCCTAATTCTTCAAACGCCAAATTAAAGGCGACCAAATGCCCATCACGCTCAGTGTTTGCAAGGGTTCCATCCACGTCAAAAATAAGTGCTTGTAGTGTCATAAATAATTTTATAATGAGAAATATACGAAATAAATTGCTATTTTAAGTCAGTTTCGGTATAAACATTATTTTTTTCATTAACAACCACTATGTCAGAACCTAATTTTCAAGATATTCCTGCTTACAAACCTGCCAAAAACGAAGAGTTTATGAGTGACGGCCAGACCGAGCATTTTAAAGCGAAGTTAAACGCCTGGAGAGATCAGCTAATTAGTGACGCTGAGTCAACCATTACTCACATTCAAGAAGACTCTTCTCAAGTAGCTGATATTAACGATAGAGCCACATTAGAAGAAGAATTTGCCTTAGAGCTTAGAACACGTGATCGTGAAAGAAAACTCATTGGCAAAATTGAAAAAACCTTACATGCAATCGAGCTAGGGGATTATGGTTACTGCAAAACTTGTGGTACTGAGATCTCGTTAGTACGTCTAGAGGCGCGCCCTACGGCTGATGAGTGTATAGACTGCAAGACCATCGCAGAACGTAAAGAAGTCTAAATTTATTCGTCTTTTTCCCTTTTCACTGCGTTGGATTTTAAAATTATTTAGTCATTTAGATTAAACTAAACTCCTTTTATAATTTCAAAATCCGCCTTGTAAAAGAGAAAAAATACTCGAAATTTCAATAATAAATATTTAAAAATCTAGAAATGTTGGT
>CAZKWW010000027.1:0-9237 GCA_964556635.1 uncultured Candidatus Ruthturnera sp. | reverse complement strand
CACAGCAAACACCACAGCAATAATAGCCACGGTTACAAAGCCAGCTGAAACCACTTGCTGCAAGATAAAGAATTTTGAATAAAAGCCAATAAATGGTGGTACGCCCGCCATTGATAACATTACCACTAGCATCATCAGTGCAAACCAAGGTGAGCTTTTACTCAAGCCTTTGTAATCAGAAATCTCTTCAGCTTCAAAGCCTTTTTTATTCAGAAGAATAATCACGCCAAATGCTGCCAAACTCATTAGTACGTAAACTAAAATATAAAACACTGCTGCACCATAGCCAGTAATCACGCCAGTGACAAAACCCAGCATAATAAAGCCAATATGTGAAATAGTTGAATACGCTAACATACGCTTGATGTTGGTTTGCATTAGCGCAACAACCGAACCGAGTGCAATGGATAGTAAGGCTAAGATCATAAACAGATCTGACCAGTAAGCGTGCATTGACCCCAAACCATCAATCAATAAACGTACCAGCATAGCAACAGCGGCAATTTTTGGTACCGTTGAGATAAACATGGTGACTGAAGTTGGTGAGCCTTGATATACATCTGGCACCCACATATGGAATGGTACAGCGCCGAGTTTAAAGGCAATACCAATCACTAAGAATACAAGACCAAAGTTAATAATGAGTGTTTCTCTTGAACCGAGATTAGCATCTGAGGCAAACGCAGCAATATCACTAATGTTAAGACTACCACTAATACCGTAAATCATGCTCATACCATAAAGCAATAAGCCCGATGCAATTGCACCTAGTACAAAGTATTTAAGTGCTGCTTCAATTGCGCCCGATCTTTTACGAGCAATGGCAATCAAGGTGTAGAGTGATAACGACAAGATCTCAAGACCTAGGTATAGCGTTAATAAGCTATAGCCAGATACCATCACCATCATGCCTAAAATTGACAGCAATACCAAGATAAAATATTCGCCTCTAAATAACGAATGCTGAGTTAGGTAATGACGCGAATACACCATGGCCACCATGGCAGCGCCCATCATAAAGACTTTGAATACTGAAGCCATATCATCCAATACAAACGAATTGCCTAAGATGATTGTCTCTGGATGCCCGATTAAGTTGTATGACAAAACACCTGTTACCAATAAGCTAGCCTGCGTTAAGTAATAAGTAACTTGTTTAAACTCTTTGGTTAAGAAAAGATCTAATAGCAACACCACGACAATTGCGCTTAATAAAAAGATTTCTGGCAAAGCCACCAGTAACGACGCTGTATCAAATGTAAATGTATTATTCATAATATAAGCACTTAAAGTTTAGATGTTAACGCTTGATTTAATAAGTGGTCAATCGATGCATGCATGACTTCGATGACTGGCTGTGGATATAAACCCACTATTAATACTGCTAATGCCAACGTTGCCAAAATAAAGAACTCGCGACCATTGATATCATTGAGTGTTTCTACTGCAGGATTGGTGATTGGTCCCCAAAATACACGCTTCACCATCCACAAGGTATAAGCTGCACCAACAATCAAAGTTGTCGCTGCTAATACTGCATACCAAATATTGGCTTGCACAGCCCCTAAAATTACCATGAATTCACCTACGAAACCTGAGGTGCCTGGTAAGCCAGCATTTGCCATGGCAAACAATACAGCAAAACCAGTAAATTTCGGCATTGAATTAATTACACCGCCATAAGTTGAAATTTCTCTTGAATGTAGGCGGTCGTACAATACACCTACTACCAAGAACATGGCAGCTGAGATAAAACCATGTGAAATCATCTGCACCATCGCACCTTCAAGACCAAGCAATGCGCCTTCTGCGTTGTCTGGTCTATAAGCTAGGAATAAAGCAAACACACCTAAGGTGACAAAACCCATGTGTGAAATTGATGAATAAGCAATGAGCTTTTTCATGTCTCTTTGTACTAACGCCACAAAACCAATATAAACAATAGCAATGAGTGACAATACAATCACCACATCTGAGAATTGCAGGGATGCATCAGGCGTAATTGGCAAAGAAAAGCGGAAGAAGCCATAGCCGCCCATTTTCAACATAATCGCTGCTAATATGACAGAACCACCTGTTGGCGCTTGTACGTGTGCATCAGGCAACCAAGTGTGTACTGGAAACATTGGCACTTTAACGGCAAAGGCCATAAAGAATGCCCAGAAAATCCAAGCTTGTTCAGTAGCCGTTAAACTCAAATTATGCATGTCTAAAATTGA
Organism: uncultured Candidatus Ruthturnera sp.; assembly: GCA_964556635.1. Classification (GTDB taxonomy): domain Bacteria; phylum Pseudomonadota; class Gammaproteobacteria; order PS1; family Pseudothioglobaceae; genus Thioglobus_C. The sequence continues at coordinate 7,018 of CAZKWW010000027.1, read as the reverse complement.
GAATGAGCCGCCCTTGTTGTACATGTAAATTAGAGATACCAGCATAAATACCGAACCTAAGAAAGTGTACAAGAAGAATTTAATCGCTGCATAGACTCGATTGTCGCCACCCCAAATACCAACGATTAATAACATTGGAATCAGTGAAGCTTCCCAAAAAGCATAGAACAAAATTGCATCTAGTGATGAGAACACACCAATAATTAAGCCTTCCATCATTAGGAATGCAGCCATGTAGTGGGCCGGTCTATTTTGGATTACTTCCCAACCAGCAATCAATACTAAGATAGTTGAGAACGTAGTTAAGATAATCAATGGCATTGAAATACCATCGACACCAATGTGATAATTAATATTAAATTGTGAAATCCATGATGCCTTTTCAACAAACTGCATGAGGTGCGTTGTGCTATCAAAGCCTGTATAAAGACTTAACGACATAACAAACACTAAAATTGAAATAGCCACACTTAACCAACGAGCCGTGTCAGCACGCTCGTTACCAACTAAGATAACCAGTCCACCGCCTAAAATCGGCAACCAAATTAATAAGCTCAATAATTCCATAATTAAAACTCGATCTGTAGTAGTGGGTTATCGCCAGCAAACAGCGCCCAAGTTAAAATAATCAACAAACTAAATATCATGAAGAAAGCGTAATGATAAACATAGCCTGTTTGAATTGGGCGAACAACTGAACCAATGAAGCCAACCAATCTTGCACTGCCATTGACCACCATCTTGTCGATTAAGCCAGCTTCAGACACTTTCCACAATAAGTTAACTAATTTTTTCACTCCGTTAACGAATATAATTTCATTAAAACGTTCAAAGCCATATAGAGACTCTAAAATATAATTAATACCTTGGAATTTAGACTGCACCCAAGCTGCCCACTGTGTACGGTATAGCGAGAACACCCAAGCTGTCACAATACCACCAACCATCATCCAGAATGGCACTGTAAATACTGCGTGACTAATCATGCCTAATGCGCCGCCATGATGACTAAACAATTGCCCAATTTCTGACATTGATTTATGAGCAGCATCAACCGTAATCGCATTATCTAGCCAGCCATTGAATAACATTGGATCAATAGTTAGGTAACCAATGACTGCTGACGGAATCGCTAGCGCAATTAATGGGAAAGTAATCGAAGCCGGCGATTCATGTAAATGTTCCTCAGTATGATGATCAACACGTGATTCACCATGGAATACGATAAAGAACATTCTAAGGGAGTAGAAAGCTGTAATAAAGACACCGGCAACCACAGCGTAGTAAACCCAATCAGCATACGGCAATGACGAGAAGTGCACTGCCTCAATAATCATGTCTTTTGAATAGAAGCCCGCAAAGCCTGGGAAGCCGATCAAAGCCAATGTACCAATCAAACCTGTCCAGTAAGTAATTGGCATTTTCTTGCGCAAACCACCCATCTTGCGAATATCTTGCTCATGATGCATGGCCACAATCACTGAGCCTGCACCCAAGAACAATAGCGCCTTAAAGAAAGCGTGCGTCATTAAGTGGAAAATAGCCACTGAGTAAGCACTCACACCCAAAGCAACGGTCATATAACCAAGTTGCGATAACGTAGAGTAAGCCACCACTTTTTTAATGTCGTTTTGCACGATACCCAATAAACCCATAAACAAGGCTGTGATCGCACCGATTACCATCACCACTGTTAACGCCACATCGCTCAGCTCAAACATTGGCGACATACGAGACACCATAAAGATACCGGCTGTTACCATGGTTGCTGCGTGAATCAAAGCTGAAATTGGTGTTGGGCCTTCCATTGAACCTGGCAGCCAAACGTGTAATGGTACTTGCGCCGACTTACCCATTGCACCAACAAATAATAATAGACAAATAACGGTAATTAAGTCTGCACCCCATAGCGACTGACCTACAACCTTGTCTAAGCTTGAAAATACTTCCATATAGTCAAGTGAACCACTAAATGCCAGTACTAAACCAATACCCAATAAGAAACCAAAGTCACCAACACGGTTAACCAAGAAAGCTTTTAAATTGGCTTCAACTGCTGATTCTTTGTGGTGCCAAAAACCAATCAATAAATACGAAACAAGGCCAACTGCCTCCCAACCAAAGAATAACTGCATAAAGTTATTACTCATCACCAGCATAAACATTGAGAAAGTAAATAACGAGATGTAACTAAAGAATTTAGTATAGCCGTCGTCGTCATGCATATAGCCAATGGTGTAGATATGCACCATCAGTGAAACGAATGAAACCACCACCAACATCACTGAAGTTAGGTTGTCAACCAAGAAGCCAACACTGACATTCAAGCTGCCAATTTGCATCCAGGTATATAGGTTTTGATTAAAGACTGCGCCTTGCTCTAAAACGTGATGATTAAACACATAAAGCGCTAATACCGTTGAAACCAGTACACCTAAAATTGTAATCGTGTGTGTGGCTGCACGACCTAACATACCACCAAAAAATCCGGCAATAATGGCACCTAAGAGTGGGGAAAGTGCAATTGTTAAATAAATATTTTCCATAACTTAACCCTTCAAGCTGTTAGTAACGTCAACATTAATCGTGCCTTTGTTTCTAAACAATAGCGTTAGAATAGCCAGTCCAATCGCAACTTCTGCCGCTGCCACTGTTAAAATAAAGAAAACAAAAATCTGCCCTGCTTCATTGCCTAAAAAATGTGAAAAAGCAATAAAATTGGTATTAACCGCTACCAAAATTAACTCGACACACATCAATAAAGTAATAATGTTAGTACGATTAACAAAAATACCAACCAGACCGATGCAAAAAATAATCGCACTCAAAATTAAGTAATCACTCAAACTAACCATTACTTAGCCTCCTTATCTGACGTGGCAATTGAAACCAGTCGAACTCTGTCTTTAGCTTGAACATTAACCTGCTCTGCAATTGATTGTTTTTTACGATTAAGCTCGTTACGATGCACCAAGGTAATCGCTGCGATAATCGCAATCAATAGTAGCACTGCTGCCAATTCAAATGGGTAAACATAGGTGGTATAAAGTTGCATTGCCAATACAGTAATATTGCTGTAATCAGCCCCGTGTCTTGCTGGTGCTGCTACCACATCTAAGCCAAACTGATTACCACCCAAGACTAGCGTCATCTCAGCAATAATAATCGCCGCCACAATAAGCCCTAACGGCAGATAGCCAGCAAACTTTGCACGCAAGGTTGATTTGTCAATATTCAGCATTTTAATAACGAATAAGAACAACACCATCACAGCGCCAACATAGACCAAGATTAGAGTAATGGCCAAAAATTCAGCTTCTAATAAAATCCAAATACTAGCAGCAGAAAAGAAAGATAAGATTAAAAATAAAACTGCTTTCGCTGCATTACGCGAAAAAATCATCGCCAAAGAACTGGCAATAAACCAAAACGAAAACACATAAAATAATATTTGATCAAATGTCATAACTGGCCTTATCTATATTTCGAATCTTCCAACTTGGTTTGGTTGATCATTTTTTCATTTTTATCGCCCACTTCTAGCAAGTGCGCTTTATCAATAACACTACCCTCTCTAGAATCAACAAAGGCGTAGTCAAAAATTTGCGTCTCTACAATCGCATCCACTGGACAAGCTTCTTCACAAAAACCACAGAAAATACATTTAAATAAATCAATGTCATATTGCGTGGTACGGCGCGTGCCGTCATCACGCATTTCTGATTCAATGGTAATTGCACTAGCCGGACAAACCGCTTCACAAAGCTTACAAGCAATACAGCGCTCTTCGCCATTTGGATAACGGCGTAAGGCATGCAAACCTCTAAAGCGTGGTGAAATTGGGGTCTTTTCTTCTGGATACTGAACGGTTATTTTTTTGTTAACCAGCTCTTTTGCAGTAATTTTCATACCGCCACGTAATTCACCTAAACTGAAATCTTTAACTAATTTTTTAATATTATTAATCATAAATTACGCTCGCTTAGAACCAAGGCCCTATTTTTAATTGTGTCATTAACGCGACCACAAAAATCCAAACAATGGTCCATGGTAAAAACACTTTCCAAGATAAACGCATAATTTGATCGTATCGAAAACGTGGGAAAGTTGCACGCACCCATAAATATAAAAACATAAAGAAGGTTGTTTTAGCTAGTAGCCAAATAATGCCAGGAACCCAAGCAAACATTGATTCCATCACTGGAATACCTTCAAATGGAGAATGCCAACCACCAAAGAACATAATAACGGCTAATACTGCCATCAAAATCATATTGGCATATTCTGCCAAGAAGAACACTGCGAATGTCATGCCTGAATACTCAACATGCGTACCGCCCACAATTTCTGACTCACCTTCTACCACATCAAACGGTGCACGGTTGGTTTCAACCAAAGCAGAAATAAAGAAAATAATCATCATTGGGAATAATGGAACCCAGTACCAATGCATAATGCCGCCTTTTTGCGCCATCACAATATCGTTAAGATTAACACTGCCTGCGATCATCACCACCGTTACCAAGGCAAAACCAATGACAATTTCATAAGAAACTAAAAGCGATGCACTACGCAATGCGCCTAACAATGGATACTTGGAGTTAGATGCCCAACCCGCTAGAATAATGCCGTACACGCCAATTGAACCAATCGCCAAGACATACAACAAACTAATATCTAAATTAGCAACATAAATACCTTCATCAAAAGGAATAACTGCCCATACTGCGATCGCAGGAGCGATTGCCAAAACTGGCGCTAACAAGAATAAGTAAATGTTGGCTTTAGTTGGGAAAATAATTTCCTTAGTCATTAGCTTTAAAGCATCTGCAATTGGTTGTAACCAACCTTTCGGACCAACACGGTTAGGGCCGATACGTAATTGCATATAACCAATGACTTTACGCTCAGCATAAGTGAAATAAGCCACCACTAGCATTAGCGGCATCACCAAAACAATTGCCTTGATTAAAATAATTAGAATAGCTGCGATAGAACCATCAAACCATGGAATTAGCTCGTTAACCAACTCAACAAATGACTGCCATAATGCCATCATGACTGACCCCCTGTTGAATGATTTGCATTAACAAATACACAATTGTTAGCCACTGTTTCACTAACAACAACTGGCACACCAAGATATTCACCGTCTTGTGTGACTTCTAGTTTTTTAGCGGTGGCTTTATTCATTGAAGCGCTATTAATTTGACCAATCTTTGTTGCCTGTAATGAAGCAGCATGTCTAGACAAAACATCAACCGCATAAGGTGATTTTTGCCAAATAACATTAACCCCTCTTTTGGCTTTTACATCGATACTTTCATCATGCACGTGTTGCTTATGGCTTTGATGCATCACTTCGCTTGTTACCTGGGTAGAATCTGCGTAATGGAAACCTGGTAGCTCTAGCAAATCAGCCAACACTTTTAGCACTTTCCAAGCAGGTTTAGCATCACTTGGTGCATTGACTGCTGCTGCAAATGATTGCACCAAACCTTCAACATTGACATGTGAGCCTGACGTTTCATAGAAACTGGCAATTGGTAATAAGACATCTGAATATCCTGCAACCACATCATCTTTAAAACTATTTAAAGAAATCACAAAAGTGTCATCGTTGCTCAACGCCTCAATTGCTTGTATGGAATTATGGAAATCGTATTGTGGGTAAACATCTAGCAAAATATAAGCTTTTAAGTCAGCTGCTAGCATAGCGTTTGCATCTAATCCACCTTTGCCTGGAACAAAACCCGCAAGGTTGGCCGCTGTTGAATTTGCACTTGCGCTAACATTAAGCGTTGTAGAGTTTGTATTTTGTGCGATTTGACTAATTAGATTTGCAATACTTAAAGCCTGCGGGTTGTTAACCACATGCTCACCTAAAATAATAACTGAATTATCTGAATCAGACAGCTGAGCGGCCAATTGTGATGCTACATCTGTCACTTCAACATCATCTAAATAAGCTGGAATTTGGGTATGTGCACTTTGTAAAACTGATTTTAATACGCCTGCTAACGTTGCCGCTGTTTGATTTGGTGAAATAATATTTTCACTATTAAGTTGGTAATTAAAATCGAACGCCATTGCGTTGATCACATCAATACTAGCACCTGATAAATTAGCCTTGCGTAGGCGATGGTTAATCATTGGTTGCTCTAGTCGTAAGTTTGAACCAATCACAAGCGTATGGTCAACACCTTCCAGGCCTGCTAATTTAATATTTGACTCAAGTGAAATGGCATTATTTAAATCTTTAATATTTAAACGGTGATCAATATTCTCAGAACCAACTTCTCTTAAGATCTTTTGCAACAAGTGAAACTCTTCTAATGTTGCTGTATTTGAAGCCAGTGCACCTAATTTGTCTGCTTGGCGAGCGTTAAATACATTGTTTTCCAAACCTCGAATAGCAAAATCTAGCGCAACATCCCATTCAACTTCTTTCCAAGTGCCTTCAACCTTAATTTGTGGCGCTAGTAATCTATTTTCATGAGCCAAACCTTCATACGAGAAACGATCTCTATCTGAAATCCAAGTTTCATTAACGCTGTCATTGTCTTTAGCAACAATACGCTTGACTTTGCCTTTGTAGGTTTGCGTGTAAACGTTTGAACCGACTAAATCGTGTCTTGCAATGTTTGATACAGCATTCATTTGCCAAGATCTAAGCTCGTAACGGAAAGGCTTAGAAGTTAATGCGCCCACTGGGCAAACATCAATCATGTTGCCTGAAAGCTCTGACTGAATTCCTTCTTCTAAGAATGGCTCAATTTTCAAATCTTCGCCGCGTCCCGTGCCGCCCATTTCCATAATGCCGGCTACTTCAGCGCCAAAACGCACACAACGTGTACAGTGAATACAGCGAGTCATGTCTGTTTGAATTAATGCACCAATATCGCTATCTACAACAATACGCTTACCTTCAGTAAAGCGTGAAACGTCTGAACCGTAATCCATTGCTACGTCTTGCAGCTCACACTCACCACCTTGATCACAAATTGGGCAATCAAGC
>CAZKWW010000026.1:2388-9361 GCA_964556635.1 uncultured Candidatus Ruthturnera sp. | reverse complement strand
GCGTATAAAATTGCTAAATTGATTTTACATTAATTAAGGTTACTTAGATATTTATGAAATTAGCACTCGGTGTTGAATACTTGGGCACAAACTTCCATGGTTGGCAGCTGCAAAAATCTGGTATTCGCACAGTTCAACAGGTGGTCGAAGAGGCTCTCTCTATTATTGCCGATGAACCAGTTCGTGTATTTTGCTCAGGCAGAACTGATGCAGGTGTGCACGCCATTGAGCAAATAATTCACTTTGAAACCGATGTAGAGCGTGAAGATAAGGCCTGGCTATTTGGCGGTAATGTTAATCTGCCTCATGATGTAAATTTTAAATGGGTTAAACAAGTTAATGATGATTTTCATGCGCGTTTTAACGCCCATGCTCGACAATATCATTACAAAATTCACAACACGCCGGTACGCTCTGCATTGGCGGGCGCTCATTCGCTTTGGGAGCCAAGAGAATTAGACATAACAGCTATGAGTACGGCAGCCGAATATTTGCTTGGTGAGCATGATTTCTCTAGTTTTAGAGGGAGCCTGTGTCAGGCGAAATCGCCAATTAAAACCATTGAGTTTATTCGGTTAACTCAAACTGGTGATGAAATCTTACTAAATATTAAAGCCAATGCATTTTTGCATCACATGGTGCGCAATATCGTAGGTACATTGCTCAAAGTGGGTAGAGATGAAAAACCAATCGAATGGGTTAAAGAAGTATTAGAAGCAAAAGACAGAAAACGTGCTGGCGCTACTGCCGAGCCACAAGGACTTTACTTTGTAAAGGCCTTTTACAGCAGCTTATAACAACTATTAATTTGCAAGATAATTGATTTTCAAGTATTTTTTGCTATCTACAAGGCTGAGATGGAAAATTATGACTGAGCATAGATAAAACTATGTGACTGAATAATTTTTCCATCTCTAACGCAGTACTAGGTTTGGCACCCCCTTGAGGGGTGGAAGCGAAAAAGACGAAGAAAATTTATGAAATCAGGTGTTTTAACGGGCTCTTCAATGCCGCCTCTTCATCACCTAGCTCTTTCCAAGCAAAACGAAGTGCATCAGTACGACGCTCATAAAAACGCTCTTCGCCATATTTATCCATAAAGCCTGAACGCTTAAGCACTCTTTCAATGCCCTCAGTACGGGCAAATAAGATTTCTACGCCACCAGCAGAACAACGATCTAAAAGACCTGATAGAACATCCTCACCAGAAGCATCGATTTGGTTAATGCCAGCCATATCAACAATAATGTACTTTAGGCATTCGTGTTTATCAGCGATAAGCTTTAAAATTTTATCTTCAAAATAACCGGCATTGGCAAAGTAAAGTGAGCCAGAATATTTAACAATTGAAACCACTTCACAGCGCTCAAGTTTATTATCTAATGCATTAACCAGCATGCTAGAACCATCGTGTGCAGATAGCTCGGTAAATCTTGGTTCCATCGTACGATACAAGAATAACGCTAGTGAAAGAATAACACCAATCACAATACCATTTTCTAAATGTGGTGCAAATAATAACGTCAGTACAAATGAAGTTACCGCAACAATCGCATCATGCTTTTCAACCTTCCAAGCATGCATAATTGGTGCAAATTTAATCAAATTAATCACGGCCATAATAATAACAGCTGCCAAAGTTGCTTGAGGTAAGTGGTATAAAAGCGGTGTTAAGAATAACAAAGTAATACCGACAATCACTGCGGTTACCACCGACGAAAAACCTGTGATTGCACCTGCCGAGATATTCACTGCTGAGCGCGAGAATGAGCCTGATACTGCATAACCTTGAAAGAAGCTAGAAACAATATTTGATAAGCCTTGGCCCATTAATTCTTGATCGGCATTCAGGCGTTGCTTAGTTTGCGCAGCCATGGCTTTGGCAATAGAAATCGCCTCCATAAAACCAATCAGACCAATAGTGATAGCAGTTACAATCATTTGATTGATTACTGAGAAATCAAATGTCGGCACAACAAGAGATGGCAAGCCTTCTGGAATAGCACCAACAATCGCGCCACCAAGTCCACCTTCTTCAACTGACACACCAAAATTCATCATGTAAGAAATAATGGTTGTTACCGCTACTGCAATCAAAACACCGGGTAGCTTTGGCGCGTATTTTTTAACACCGATCATAATAGCAAAAGCCACAATTGCAGCAAATAAAGTCCAGCTATTTGTATGTTGAGTAGCATTAACTAATGTCCCCCATACTTGCTCATAAGTGTGTTCGCCCAAACCTTTATCAACACCAAATACTTTGTTTAACTGTGAAGTACCAATAATAATCGCTGCTGCATTGGTAAAGCCAACTACAACTGGATGAGATAAAAAGTTAATAACCAGGCCCAACTTAAGTGCGCCCAAAGCAAACTGAAATACACCAACCAAAAATGCCAACAATGAAGCGTAGGCTGCATAAGTTACCATGTCAGCACCTTCTGGAATAACCGTTGGAATTGCTGCTGCGGTTAATAAGGATACAACAGCCACAGGGCCAGTGCCTAGCTGACGAGACGAACCCATCAAAGCAGCAATCATCACTGGCAAGAATGAAGCATAAAGACCATATTGTGGTGCAAGGCCTGCTAATTGTGCATAAGCCATAGATTGTGGCACTAATACCAATGCAACCGTTAAGCCAGCAATTGCATCTGCTCTTAATATTTCTTTGTCTTTAATTTCATGAATCCACGCCAAAAAAGGCAAAAACTTTGCAATCTTATCCATTTGTATTTCCAGTTATTTAAAAAATCTAACGACAGACGCGTCAGATAGAATATAAGCGATATATTATATAATAATAACCCCATTTAATGAGCGTTATTTTGTATAATACTTCACTTGCCTTTTTCGGCACAAACTCTTAACTGTACGTCTCAATCATCAATAAGGATGCATCATGAAATTAATTGAAAATCTACACTTTAATAATATCCGTGGCGATATTACTGGCGGTATTACAGCGGGTGTTGTTGCCCTACCATTTGCAATTGCTATGGGTCTGGCCTCAGGTGCAGGTGCAATCGCAGGCCTATATGGTGCAATTATTACTGGCTTCTTTGCTGCGCTATTTGGTGGCACAGGTGCACAAGTTTCTGGCCCAACTGGCCCAATGACAGTCGTCATGGCGCTGATTGTAACTAAATATATCGCCCTATTTCCAGAAACAGGTTTGGCTATCGCCTTCACCACGGTTGTTTTAGGTGGTTTATTCCAAATTGGTTTCGGTGTTTTGAAACTTGGTCGTTTTATCAACCTAATGCCTCACCCAGTAACCTCTGGCTTTATGACGGGCATCGGTGTCATTATTATTATTTTGCAAATTCCGCAAGTATTAGGTCTATATGAAATCAAAGGCTCAACCATGGGTATTTTTTCCCAACTTGGTGATGTCGAAAACTACTTTGCCAATACCGGTGCAATTACTATTGCGCTGATCACATTGGTTGTTGTTTATTTACTACCCAAAAAGATTGGTAAATTTATACCTTCTCCATTATTTGCATTGATTACTGGCACATTAATTTTATTCTTCTTCCCTGAATTTTTCTCATCTGAAGCAGAACCTTTAAACAACATGATACTGGGTGAGATTCCAACAGGTTTACCTTCGTTCCAAATGCCTGTTTGGGAAATGAGCATTATTTTTGATATGATTGCTTCAGGCATAATGTTGGCTATCTTGGGCTCAATTGACTCTTTGCTAACTTCTTTAGTATCAGACGAAATCACCCGCACACATCACAAATCAGATCGTGAATTAATTGGCCAGGGTATTGGTAATACCGTATCAGGCTTATTTGGTGGCTTACCAGGTGCAGGCGCCACCATGCGTACGATGACCAATGTTAAAGCCGGTGGTTTAACGCCGATTTCTGGTGCATTACATGCGGTACTATTACTTGCAATTGTTTTAGGTGGTGCACAATATGCTCAGTCAATCCCATTGGCCGTGTTAGGTGCAATCTTGGTAAAAGTGGGTACCGATATTATTGACTGGGAATACTTAAAAGGCCTACTTTCAGCACCAAAATCTGGCGCTTTAATTATGTTAGTTGTTTTAGGGATTACCGTATTTTATAACTTAATGGCTGCTGTTGGTGTTGGTTTGGTGATGGCGAGTTTAATCTTCTTACAAAGAATGACAGACGTACAGCTAGCTAGCATTGTTTCAGTACAAACCATTGAAGAGGCAGCTCACTTAGATGAAACACATCAAGAATTGATTCGTGCCGGTAACACGTTGTTTTACCAATTAAATGGTCCGATGAGCTTTGGCTCTGCTAAAGGCATTGTTAGAGATTTCTCTACTAAAACTAATTATGATAGAGCGATTCTAGACCTATCAAATGTGCCTGTGATTGATTACACAACTTCACGAGGCATCTCTGAAATTTGCAATATTTGTATTGAAAAATCTGCCGATATCACTATTGTTGGTGCTAATACCAAGGTTAGACATTTCTTAGAAAATATTGGTATTAACAAATCTTTATTGAGCTAAGTACTAACCATCCAATAAAAAACCCGCAGTTGCGGGTTTTTTATTGTCTGAACTTTAGGTATTAGATATTTTAGAAGTTTTCATCCCAATCAACTAATATTTGCTTTTTATCAAGATCAACTGAAATTAAAAATGGCTCAATATACGGCACCCAGTGCTCTTTATTGTGCCCCCTTGAGGGGTGTTCTTTTCTATCCTTGCTTGACGGGTGTTCTTTTTCTCCGTTAATAACCAACACATTATTAGCGCCCGTATCCACCAAATTTGAAACCTTGCCAAGGATCACATTGTTTTGATTAACAACTTCTAAGCCAATTAAATCTTCCCAATAATATTCACCTTCAGATAATTTAGGTAATTGTGATTTCTCAATATATAAATCAACACCGATCATGCTTCTAGCTTGCTCACGATCATTAATGTCTTTAAGCTGAGCAACAATGGTTTTTCCCTGCTCTCTTCCTTTAACAATATCTAATGTTTGCCACTGACCATCTATCTCAATATGCCAAGGTTGATAAGACAAGATATTTTTACGAGGCTGTGTGTGTGAAAATATTTTCACCCAGCCCTGAACACCAAAAAGGCCATTGATCTTACCGACCAACAGCCTTTTTTGATTAGATGAAGAAGGTGCTAAATTACTCAGCAGCCTCTTCCTCTGATGATGATGCTTCCGCAGCTGCTTCTGCTTCAGATTCTGCAGCCGCAGCTGCTTCGGCTTCGGCTGCTGCCTTAGCTTCTGCCTCTTCTGCTGCTTTCGCTTCCGCTTCAGCTTTTGCCTCTTCATCCGCTTTTGCTTTTGCTTTTGCTGCTAATTTGGCCGCTACTGCCGCCGCTCTAGCTTCTTGCGCTGCAACACGTTTTTCACGAATTGAAGGGTCTTTAAACTCTTTGACAAGTTGCTTAACACGATCAGAGATTTGCGCACCTTTTGATGCCCAGTAATCTAATCTATCTTCTTCGATGGTAAGCCTAACTTCTTGTCCACGAGCTACTGGATTAAAATATCCAATACGCTCAATGTAACCACTATCTCTACGTTTTCTAGAGTCTGTTGCTACAATTGAATAAAAAGGTTTTTTCTTGGCTCCACCTCGGGCTAATCTAATTTTAACCATGGGTTTTTTGCTCCTTTTTTATATTTGTAATACTTACGCCAAAAGACATAAGACGCGAAATTATATCAGTTTTTCTAAGTCTTCTGCCAGTTTTTGTGCATCACCGGTATAAGTCATTGGGGTTAGTTCTGCCAGAGTTTGCTTGGCGTCTTCTGGCATATCCAGATCTTTTACAAAATCTGCCAATACCTGGGCATCAATGGTGTTGCCACGAGTAAGTGCTTTTAATTTTTCATACGGATTTTCAATGCCGTAACGACGCATCACTGTTTGTATTGGTTCTGCCAATACTTCCCACGAGCTGTCTAAATCTTCTAACAATCTAGCTTCATTAGTTTCTAGCTTACCAATACCTTTAGCAATCGATGCATAAGCAACCAAGCAATGTGCGCAACTAACGCCCAAATTTCTAAGTACGGTTGAATCAGACAAGTCTCGCTGCCAGCGTGAAATGGCTAATTTATCAGCCAAGTGTGTATTTAGTGCATTGGCAATGCCTAAATTACCCTCGCCATTTTCAAAATCAATTGGATTAACTTTATGTGGCATGGTGGATGAGCCTACTTCGCCAGCAATGGTTTTTTGCTTAAAATAACCCAGAGAAATATAGCCCCATACATCGCGACAGTAATCAATCAAAATTGTATTAAAACGATTCATTGAATGGAAATATTCCGCCATGTAATCATGTGTTTCGATCTGTGGCGTGTATGGTGCATAATTCACACCCAAACTCTCAATAAAATCTTTTGAGATAGCTTGCCAGTCTAAGTCTGGATAAGCTGAAATATGCGCATTGAAATTACCCACAGCACCATTAAATTTGCCCATAATCTTAACGGCTTTTAAATGCTCAATTTGTCGTTTCAAACGAAATGCAAAGTTCGCCATTTCTTTACCCACTGTGGTTGGTGAAGCAGTTTGACCATGTGTGCGAGAGAGCATTGGAATTGCCGCATTATCTTTAGCTAAAGTAGCAATCAAAGATAAGATATTTTGCATCTCAGCTAAGACAATCTCACGGCCATCAATCAGCATTAATGCATGAGAAAGGTTGTTAATGTCTTCCGATGTACAGGCAAAATGAAAAAACTCACTCACCGCATTAAGCTCGGCATTGTCTTTGATTTTATCTTTTAAGAAATATTCAACCGCTTTAACATCGTGATTAGTGGTTCGCTCAATCTCTTTAACTGCTTGTGCATCTTCAAGCGAAAAATTCGTAGCAATATCTGCCAAAAATTGACTGGCTTTGGCACTAAATGCAGGCACTTCGGCAATACCATCATTGTCTGCCATGGCTTGCAACCATTTAACTTCAATTAATACTCGGTACTTGATT
>CAZKWW010000026.1:316-2378 GCA_964556635.1 uncultured Candidatus Ruthturnera sp. | reverse complement strand
CTAAAAATTGAGCTTAAAGCCTTGGTTTTGTCAAAATAACGTCCATCAATAGGGGATATAGCAGTTAAAGCGCTGAGTTCCATAATTCGTATCGTTAAATCAAATAAATGATAAAATTATACGCTTTATATGATTCACTTATCAAACAGATGAAAACAGCCTATTTAGCTCATATTGACGAGCGCGCCCAAAACAATTTACCGCCATTAGCACTAAATGCAGAACAAACAAAATCTGTTGTTGAAAACCTAATCAACGGCAATGATGAAGATTTTTATCTTGATTTGCTAACGCACCGTGTACCGCCTGGTGTAGACGAAGCAGCCTATGTTAAGGCAAGTTTTTTAGCCAGTGTCGCTAAGGGCGAACAAGCTTGTCATGCCATAGATCAAAAACACGCCACATTTTTACTCGGCACAATGATGGGTGGTTACAATATTGAGCCACTGATTGATTTATTAGACACTGATACGACAGCCGAAACCGCCAAAGATGCACTAGCAAAAACTCTACTCATTTATGAGGCCTATCAAACAGTCGTAGAAAAATCAGCTAACAATACTTTTGCCAAACAAGTGATTGATGCTTGGGCAAACGCCGATTGGTTTACCTCTAAAGAGGCGTTACCAAAAGAAATTAAACTGACTGTTTTCCGCGTTGAAGGCGAAATCAATACCGACGATCTTTCGCCTGCAACTGAAGCTTGGTCGCGCCCTGATATTCCACTACATGCGCAATCGATGTTGGTTAAAAAAATGGATAACCCATTAGAAACCATCGCACAACTTAAAGAAAAAGGCTTGCCACTAGCTTTTATAGGTGATGTCGTAGGCACTGGATCTTCACGTAAATCAGCCATCAACTCTGTACTTTGGCACATGGGCAATGATATTGATTACATCCCTAACAAGCGTGGTGGTGGCGTGGTGCTTGGTGGCAATATTGCTCCGATTTTTTTCAATACAGCGCAAGACTCAGGCGCATTACCGATTGAATGTGACGTAACAAAATTAAACATGGGCGATGAAATCACCATTTACCCCTATGAAGGAAAAATCACCAACGCCAATGGCGAGGTGCTATCCACTTTTGAGTTAGCCCCAACCACCATGCCAGATGAAATTCGTGCCGGTGGCCGTATTCCACTTATCATCGGTCGTGGTTTAACGGATAAAACTCGTCAAGATTTAAACTTAAGCGTTAGTGAACTTTTCTTGCGTCCAAAAGATGCCAGCAATAGTAGCGCGGGCTACACGTTAGCACAAAAGATCGTTGGTAAAGCTTGTGGTGTTGAAGGTGTAAGACCTGGCACTTATTGTGAACCACGCATGACTACCGTTGGCTCCCAAGACACCACAGGTGCCATGACTCGTGACGAACTCAAAGAATTGGCTTGTTTAGGATTTTCAGCAGACTTGGTGATGCAAAGTTTTTGTCATACCGCCGCTTATCCGAAGCCCGTTGATTTAGAACTGCAACATTCGTTGCCTGACTTTATGCAGTCTCGTGGCGGTGTCGCACTGAAGCCCGGTGATGGCATCATCCACTCATGGCTTAATCGCATGTTGTTGCCCGATACAGTAGGCACAGGTGGTGACTCGCATACACGTTTTCCGATTGGTATTAGTTTTCCGGCCGGCTCTGGTTTGGTCGCCTTTGGTGCATCCATTGGCGTGTTACCACTTGATATGCCAGAATCTGTTTTGGTGCGTTTTTCTGGCACCATGCAAGAAGGCATTACCCTGCGTGATTTGGTTAATGCCATTCCTTATGCAGCAATTCAACAAAGCTTATTAACGGTTGAAAAATCGAATAAAAAGAATATTTTCTCAGGAAGAATTTTAGAAATTGAAGGTCTAGGCGATCTTAAAATTGAGCAAGCCTTTGAGCTGACTGATGCCTCCGCTGAGCGTTCAGCTAATGGCTGTACTATCAAGCTTAACAAAGAGCCTGTGGCAGAATATTTACAATCTAATATTGCTCTATTGTCTTCAATGATAGAAATGGACTATGAAGATAAAAAGACCATTGCGCGTCGCATTCAAGCTATGCAAAAATGGCT
>CAZKWW010000026.1:0-306 GCA_964556635.1 uncultured Candidatus Ruthturnera sp. | reverse complement strand
ATTATCGGCAGACAGTAACTGTGAATACGCTGCTGTGATTGACATCAACCTAGATGAAATCAAAGAGCCGATCTTAGCTTGTCCGAATGATCCAGATGATGTTAAAACACTATCAGACGTTGCTAACACCAAAATTGACGAGGTGTTTATCGGTTCATGTATGACCAATATTGGCCACTTTAGAGCCGCTGCACAACTATTAAAAGACCAATCAAACTTACCAACTGAGCTTTGGGTAGCACCGCCAACACGTATGGATGAAGCCCAACTCAGAAAAGAAGGTGTTTATAAAACTTTTGATGCAAT
>CAZKWW010000025.1:940-9407 GCA_964556635.1 uncultured Candidatus Ruthturnera sp. | reverse complement strand
GGTAGATCAAGGTGCAAAGCGCCTACATTTGGTCGACTTAAACGGCGCCTTTGAAGGTAAGCCAATTAATGCAGCTAGTGTGACTGAAATCACCAAAGAATTCCCAGACTTGCCAGTACAAATTGGTGGCGGTATTCGTAATATGGAGATTGCCAATACTTATGTTGAAGCGGGCATTAGTTATTTAATTATTGGCACCATGGCAGTCACACACCCTGAATTTGTATCTGAGCTATGTCGAGAGTTTCCCGGCAAGATTATTGTTGGTTTAGATGCTAATAATGGTTTGGTGGCAACCGAGGGCTGGGCCAAACAAACTGATCTGCATGTGGTAGAGCTATCTAAAAAGTTTGAGCAAGATGGTGTGAGCTCGATTGTTTATACCGACATTGCTAGAGATGGCATGATGCAAGGGGTGAATGTTGAGGCGACGGCTGATTTAGCCAAACAAACTTCTATTGATATTATTGCTTCTGGCGGCATTACCAATATGGACGATATTTCTAATTTATTGGTTGAAGCGCACCACGGCATTACCGGTGCAATTACTGGCCGAGCCATCTATGAAGGCACGTTAGACTTTGCCAAGGCACAACAATTGTGTGATGCTAGTTGAAGTCGCCTACGCACTTGAGAAAAAACAAACCCTACTTGAGCTAGAGGTAGATAAGGGAACAACCCTTAAACAAGCTATTGAGTTATCTGGCATTATTGATACCTATCCTCAAATTGACCTAACCAAAGATAAAACTGGAATTTTTGGAAAAATTGCAAAATTAGACACTGTCTTGCGCGAAAAAGACCGTGTAGAAATCTACCGACCACTAATTGCCGACCCAAAACAAGTGCGAAAAGAGCGTGCTGCAAAAGGCAAAGTCATGCGTAGTGGTAAAAAAAGCTAATTTTTGCTATAATAAACGCCTAATCGCTATTTAACATTAGATGAACGAAGAACGCCCTCCCTCGACATTGTCTTTTTTACAAAGACTAAAAAAACAATTTTTCCACTCGCCACTAAAATCTAGTGATGAACTATTACAGGCTTTAAAAGAAGCGGAAGAAAGTCATATTATTGATTCACACTCTCGATCTATCATCGAGGGCACGATGCAGCTTGAAAATCTTGAAGTGCGTGATGTCATGGTGCCAAAGTCGAAGATGGTTCTAATAAAAAACAAAGCTCCTGTTAAAGATTTACTTGAAATAATGGTTAAATCAGCGCATTCTCGATTCCCAGTGTTAAATGCGCAAGAGGATAAAATCCAAGGTGTTATTCTGGCGAAAGATTTACTGGGGCATCTAGCTGTCAACCAAAAAAAAGAATTTAGCTATAAGGAATATTTGCGTCCTGCAGTCTTGGTACCAGAGAGTAAAACTTTGGGCGGCCTACTTCGAGACTTCCAACAGAAACATTCACACATGGCGGTAGTAATGGATGAATATGGCGAGATTGCCGGCCTGGTGACATTAGAAGACGTGCTTGAGCAAATTGTTGGTGAGATTGAAGATGAACATGATTTTGAAGAAGACAATATCATTGACTTTGGTGAAGGCCGGTACTTATTAAAAGCCAACACGCCACTAGAAGAATTTAACGAATTTTTTGAAGCTGACTTAAAGGTAGACGATATCGATACTGTTGCTGGTTTTGTGGTTGCTGGGTTTACTTATTTGCCTGAACAAATGAGTGAAATTGACTTACAAGGGTTTAACTTTAAAGTATTAAAAACCGACTCTCGTAGACTGCATTTATTAGAAGTCACCAAGATCAACAATAAGTAATGGATACGCTAATCATTGTTTTTTTAATGGGTTTATTGGGCGGTGTTCACTGTCTAGGTATGTGCGGTGGCGTGGTTGCTTTATTAACGTCAGCCTTGCCAGAGTCGCTTAGAGCTAACCCCAAAAAGACTTCGCTGTATCATCTAAATTACAATACGGGTCGAATTTTGAGTTACATCTTAATGGGTGTCTTGTTTGGCTTAGCTGGAGAGTTGCTCTCGAACATGCTTAAAATGAGTACGCTTGATTAT
Organism: uncultured Candidatus Ruthturnera sp.; assembly: GCA_964556635.1. Lineage (GTDB taxonomy): Bacteria > Pseudomonadota > Gammaproteobacteria > PS1 > Pseudothioglobaceae > Thioglobus_C. The sequence goes on along the minus strand of CAZKWW010000025.1, from coordinate 7,374 downwards.
GTATTGAGAATATTCTCAGGCTTGTTAATGATATTGGTAGGCTTATATATTGCTAATTGGTATGCAGGCATACAAGTGTTAGAGAAATTTGGCGCCAAATTGTGGGCAAAATTACAACCCATTAGCCAGAGATTTTTACCGGTCACCAGTTTAAAAAGTGCTTTTTTTGTTGGCTTACTTTGGGGTGGTATTCCTTGTGGGCTGGTTTATGGTGCACTCAGTTTCGCTGCATTATCAGGCTCTGCTGTTCAAGGTGGACTGATTATGTTGGCTTTTGGGTTAGGTACGCTGCCTAGCTTGTTGTTAATGGCAGGGTTTTCTTCAAAGCTAAGTGAAGCCATTAAAAAACCTCTAGTGAGAAAATTCTCTGGCGCGTTGATTATTGCTTTGGGTATTTGGGCCTTATGGATGCCAGCTAAATCACTAATGCTCGATCTTCAGCATTCACATCACGTAATTGAAGTTCCACAGCCAACTGATTTGGATTACTTAGTATAATTCCACCCATGTCATCTCTAGAGCAAACTGCCCAATTAGCCATTGACTTGTTAAAGCAATATAAGGTTAGTGACTATGAAATATCGCTTGGATCAAGCTCTGGTGTTTCAACTGCAGTTAGACTCGGCGAGGTAGAAACACTACAATATCATTTAGACAAAAATTTTGAAATTAATGTTTACATGGGGCAAAAGAAGGGTCACGCTTCAAGCGTTGATTTGAGTAAAGACAGCTTAAACAAAACCATTGAATCTGCCTGTTTGATTGCAAAATACACCCAAGAAGATCCTTTTAATGGCTTAGCGCCAAAAGACTTAATGGCATTTGATGTGCCTGATTTAGATCTCTATCATCCTTGGGATTTAGACGCAAAACACAGTATCGATCTAGCCAAAGCTTGCGAAGCTATTGCGCTTGAACAAAATGAAATTGATAATTCGGAAGGCGCAGAGGTCTCTAGTTTTCAAGGTGAAGGTTTGTATGCTAACTCTAATGGGCTTGTTGCCTCACAAAGCAGTACTCGTCATTCACTTAATTGCGCGTTAATTGCCAAGCGTGATGATGATATGCAAACTGCCTACGAATACACCACGGCGCTTGATGCAAATGACATGGAATCACCAGAACAAGTGGGTACAAAGGCAGCCTTGTTGGCGCAACAAAAGTTGGGCGCTAAATCACTCGCATCACAAAAATGCCCAGTTATTTTTACTTCGCGTTTATCAGGTGGATTATTTGCTCAGTTATTAGGTGCTTTGGGTGGCTCGAGACAATACAAAAAATCAACCTTTTTATTAAATAGCCTTGACCAAATTGTTATCCCAGAAAGCTTGAGTTTGGTTGAACAACCTTTTGCAAAAAAGACACTCGGCGCTAAAGCTTTTGATCGTGATGGCGTGCTCAAACGTGAGCAATGCTTTGTTGAAAATGGGCGAGTGAAAAGCTATGTAATGGGGCAATATTCAGCCAATCAACTCGGCCTTAAAACCACTGCTAATGCAGGTGGTACCAACAATGTTAATGTCACTGCTAATTTTGATGGTGGTTTAGACGAAATGATAAAAACCATGGATAAAGGTTTGGTGGTAACCGAACTTATGGGTCAAGGCGTCAATGCCACAACGGGTGATTACTCACGAGGCGCACTCGGATTTTGGGTAGAAAATGGTGAGATCCAATACCCTGTTTCTGGCCTGACTATTGCTGGCAATTTAAAAGACATGTTGCTGGGTATTGAGTATGTTGGCAACGATGTTGACCAACGCAGTAATCTAAAAGTGGGCTCAGTATTGATTAATCAAATGACTATTGCAGGGGAGTCATGAATCAGTTTGATATTATTATTGTCGGCGGCGGTATGGTGGGGCAAGCTTTTGCTTTGAGTATGGCGCAAAAAACCAATGCGTCGATTGCCATTATTGAGCCAAACAACCCTAACCCAAAGTTGGAAAATTTTTTTCATGCACGCGTTAGTGCTATTACGCCAACTTCTGAAGCTTTTCTAGCCAAACTTGGTGTTTGGGATTTAATCAAACGCAAGCACGCTTTTACTCAAACCAAAGTTTGGGATCAAAATTCACATGGCAATTTAGATTTTAATGCCGTCGATGATGAGCTTAATCACTTAGGTCATATCATTGAAAACGACGCCATTCAGTCAGCAATATTTACAGCGTTAAGCGATACCAAGGTTGAGTTTATTAAGGCCAAACTTGATAATATTAATAAGGTTGATGAGGGTTACCAATTACAGCTTGATAATGATCAGCAGTTATCTTGTCACTTGTTAATTGGTGCTGATGGCGCACGTTCACGTATTCGTGATTTAGCTCAAATTGAGTTCACTGAAACCAATTATGGGCAAAAAGCCATTATTTGTAATATCCACTCTGACAAGGGTTTTGAAGACACCACTTGGCAACGTTTTTTATCCGATAGCATTATTGCGCTATTGCCACTGAGTAGCAATGAGGCATCAATCGTTTGGTCAGCTGAAAACGCTCTGGCCAATGAGTTGTTGGCGTTATCTTCACAAGACTTTGCTGATCGATTATCAGCTGGTGTGGAGTACCGTTTTGGTCAGTTTGAAGCGCTAAACAAAGCACAAGCATTCCCACTGATAGAGCGCAGTGCCAAAGATTACGTAAAAGAAAATATGGCACTGATTGGCGATGCGGCGCACAACATTCACCCGCTTGCAGGGCAAGGCGTTAACTTAGGTTTTGCTGACGTTGAAGAGCTTTCTAATCAATTACAAAGTAGCGCCAAACCCTTGGGTGATTATGGCGTATTACGTACTTATGCTAGAGCGCGTAGACTTGATAATGAACTGATGGCAAAAACCATGACCGGTTTAAACTGGATTTATAAAGAAAATAACGAACCACTGCGTTGGTTGCGTGGTTTTGGTATGAATCTGATTAATGAAAACCAGACGCTTAAATCATTTTTTCAAAAACACGCTACTGGTAAATTGTAGTTGGCGTTACCACTGCGTCTAGTGGCACATCCCATGGCTTAACATTGAGCTTAGCCACTTCTTGACAATCAAAAGCCAAACCATAAAGTTTGGGACTTTTATAATTTTGTTGTCGATTTTTAAATTTCAAGGTACGGTCATAAAAACCACCACCCATACCAATGCGATTTTTAAACTGATCGAAACCCACCAACGGCATAAAGATAATATTAAGCTGATTTGCATTTAAAATTTGGGTAGAAATGGGTTCGTCAATGCCATATCGATTTTTTCTGAAATTTTTACCAACTTTTGAAAATTTAAGACTTTTACCGACTAATATCGGTAAATAGACGCTAAAACCTTTACTTTTTAAGAAGTTTTGTATGTATTTAGTGTCAATTTCACCATCATTTGGCAAATAAAGCGCAATTTTTTGCCCATTCTTAAAATTTGCTAATTTTTGTACTTGAGGTAATAATCGCTTAGCAAATTTTTCTCGGTCAGATGTTGGAACTGATCGTCTTTGAATGCGGATGGATTGTCTAAGCGTCTTCATAATAAGGATTATAACTGAAGTGCTAAAAATAAGAGTGATCCATTGTGTCGCGTTGAAAGAAACCTGAACCAAGAAGGCTCAAGGCGGAAGTTCGAAGATTACCGCAGGCTTCCCGTTGCATGACGGGCTTGCTCAATAGTAAGCTATCTCATCTCCTTAGTTGTTTATTTATCGGCTCAGGGGATATAGTCAACTACAAACACAACAGACAATTATTATTATCACCGTTTGTACAACGGTTATCCAACTTTTTTGTATAAATAAAGTAATATATTTGCCAACAATAAGAGTATTATTAAAAAAGTTTAGATTGACTAAAAGTGTTATGAGTGTTAGATATTCATTTTATTTTTTGCGTTTAATTGCCATTTTGTCCTTGGTGTTTTTTAGTGTTTACTCAAACGCAGAAGAACAAAAAATTGGCAAAATTACTGGCGGCGCTACTTATGAAATACCCGCTTGGTTTACCGATAGTTTCTTAGAAATTAGCGAGGATGTTGAAGAAGCGACAGATAGCAATAAACAAGTTTTATTATATTTTCATTTAGATAATTGCCCTTATTGTAGTGCGATGCTAGATCAGAACTTTAAATCGGGCGACAATCTAGATTTTATCAAAACCCATTTTTCGGTTATTTCCGTTAATATCAAAGGCGATCGCGAGATTACTTTAAATGAAGGCGAGGCTTTGTTAGAAAAAGAGCTTAGTCAAAATCTAAAAGTACAATACACGCCGACCATTATTTTTATGGGCGAAGATGGCAAACCAGCCTTTCGAACCAACGGTTATCGCACACCAAAGGCTTTCAGACAAGTTTTAGAGTATGTGGCAAGCCAATCGTATAAAAATACAACACTGTCTAATTATGTAGAATCAAAGCAAAAAACAGCGACGGACTATATTTTTATTGATTATCCAGGTTTAGAAAAAGTGAATCATTTGCAAGGGTACAACCAACCAGTGGCTATCCTGTTTGAAGACAAAGATTGTCTTGCTTGCGAAGATTTTCATCTCAACTTGATCAACAGAGCTGATGTAAGAGTCGAGTTAGATAAGTATTTATTCATTCGTTTTGATGCCTATTCTGATCAAAAAATCATTGATTTTGAAGGCAATACAACCTCACCAAGACAACTGGTGAAAGACCATGATCTTAATTACCGCCCCGGTATTTTGCTGTTTAATGAGGGTAAAAATATTACTAAAATTGATGGCAAGCTTTACAGTTTTCATTTCAACACCGTACTGCGTTATGTGAGTGGCAAGCACTATGATACGTATCCACGATTTGGTGATTATCTTAATGTTCGCCAGCAAGAGTTACTCGATCAGGGCATCGATATCAATATTGTAGATTAGGGTAAAATTCACCTTATCTTAATATCGAGTATCTACCTTGTCTTCTGCTGATTTTTCGTCACTAGATTTACACCCTGACTTATTAAAAAACCTAAGTTCATTGGGTTATGAATCAATGACACCGATTCAACAACTAAGTTTGCCAGCCATCTTATCCAACAAAGATGTGATTGGCCAAGGCAAAACTGGCTCGGGTAAAACCGCAGCGTTTGGTTTGGGTCTGTTGCAAAAGCTTGATGTTAAATCTTTTAAAGCGCAATCTATTGTCTTGTGTCCAACGCGTGAGTTGGCTGACCAAGTCGCCAGTGAAATCCGCAAACTTGCTAGAGCGATTCATAACATTAAAGTATTAACGCTTTGTGGCGGAGCGCCTTTCGGCCCACAAATTGGCTCGCTAGCGCATGGTGTACATATTGTGGTTGGTACACCCGGGCGCATTGAGGAGCATTTGCGCAAAGGCACGCTTAAGTTAGATCATATTAAAACATTGGTATTGGATGAGGCTGATCGCATGTTAGACATGGGTTTTCAAGATGCGATTGATGAGATTATTGAAAAAATTCCTACCAAGCGCCAAACCTTGTTATTTAGTGCCACTTACCCTGATGAAATCGCCAGTATTGCCAATCGAGTGATGCAAAATCCTACTATGGTTGAGGCGCCTGCTGTTCATGAAGAAAGCACTATTAAACAATACTTTCATAAAGCCAATAGTGCCGATGATCGCATGACGGCTTTAAGATTATTACTAGCCAAACACAAACCAACTTCGGCTTTGGTGTTTTGCAACACCAAAAGTGATACGCAGGATGTGGCTGATGAGCTGGTTTATTATGGTTTTTATGCACTTGCCATTCATGGTGATCTCGATCAGCGTGAGCGTGACCAAGCTTTGATTCGTTTTTCGAATAAAAGTGTGTCGGTCTTAGTGGCAACAGATGTAGCTGCTAGAGGCTTAGATATTGATGCCCTTGATATGGTGATTAACTTTAATATTGCGCACGATCCAGAAGTACATGTGCACCGCATTGGTCGTACCGGTAGAGCGGGGCGTAGCGGTATTGCCTGCACTTTATACGGCGAGCGTGAAATTCACAAACTTGATGCACTAGAGCTCGGTATCGATGTTGAACAATTCGCTGATCCACTACCAAGTGACAGCTACCTAGATAAGCCAGTAAAAAAACCGGCGATGACCACACTCAAAATTGATGGCGGTAAAAAGCAAAAACTCCGCCCTGGTGATATTGTCGGTGGGCTCACAGGTAAGGGCGGTATTCCAGGTGACAAAATCGGCAAGATTAATGTGGCAAGTAATTGGTCTTATGTGGCGGTAAGTTCAGAGTTGATCAAACCAGCGTTGAAGAAAATCAGCAATGATAAACTTAAAGGCAGATCGTTTAGAGTGAGAATTCTCTCTTAGTTTGATTCTTCAATGGGCTCGACATTAAAGTCTTCCCAGTTTTCGCTGTCGTAAGTAATGTAGAAGCCGTAAAGCATTTGCGAGACTTGCACTTTCATCTCATCAGGCAGTTGCCAGACACGATTACATTCTTGAT
>CAZKWW010000025.1:0-930 GCA_964556635.1 uncultured Candidatus Ruthturnera sp. | reverse complement strand
AATAACGTCTTTTTTACTCACTTCTAAGTCGGTAAAAGCAGTAATCACTTCCCCAACAAACTCTGGTTTTTCTAAAGTATAGTAGTTTTTTGCCTCATAGTCTCTAACCATTTTAATACTGGCTTTGACGTGTGCTACCACCTTGTCAAGGTCGTAATCTCCTTGGGTTACGGAAACAACATCATCGCCTTCAATAACGGCAGCAGTGATTTCTGGATAAGCGGTAATTTTTTCTATACTCATGTTGGAAATATTTGTAGTGATGCGTCATTTTAATCTATAGTGACACCTGCTTATACTTATAAAACACAATTGTATTTGCTATAGAATAAACCCGTGAATCAAAACTATTCAAAATTCGGCCAAAAATTCACCCGCTATTCTGGCATTACTCGTTTAATGGATGATCTTGGCAAGGCTAATCATAGTGACGATGAAAATATTATTATGCTTGGTGGTGGCAATCCAGCACTTGTTCCTGAGGCGCATGCTATTTTTATAGATGAGTTAACCCAATTAATTAACAATGCGGGTGTAGATCAAATGCTCAGTCATTATGATGGCCCGCAAGGATCAGAAGCCTTTATTGATGCTCTGGTTAAAATGCTAAATGATCATTATGGCTGGAATCTAGATACAGACAATATCGCCATTACTAACGGATCACAAGCGAGTTTCTTTTCGTTGTTTAATCTATTCGCCGGCGAGATGCCAGATGGCACAAAAAACAAAGTTTTACTGCCTTTAGCACCTGAATACATCGGCTATGCTGATCAAGGCTTGTCAGAAGATATGTTGGTGGCCGTAAAGCCTAAGATTCAAGAGCTCGATCATCAGCAATTTAAATACCAAATTGATTTTGAGCAGTTAACCCAAACACTCAAACAAGAAAATATTGGTGTTATTTGCGTATCACGCCCCACCAATCCA
>CAZKWW010000024.1:0-9461 GCA_964556635.1 uncultured Candidatus Ruthturnera sp. | reverse complement strand
CGGTGATGCTTGACCACCCAAAAAAGTGTTATTACCACCGTTCAAAAAAACGCAATAAATGTGGTGGTGGTAATTCTGCAGCGATGACATTTAAAAATGCCATGGAAAACATTTTAACCAGTGATCAATCTATTAAATTATTAGCCAAGAACTAACCTTTCTTTTTTCCTTTTCTAGCCTGAAGGTTTTTTACATATTCTTTTTCGTCTTTAATAAGCAAGGACTGTGTCTTTTTTTGCTGTTCTTCTAGCTTTAATAAAGCATCTAAAAATTCGTTTTTAGCTTCATTTTCACTTAAATATGGCACCAGTATACACAGCTGCTTCAAACGGTTGTAAACGCCAACTTTGCCCTTAAAAGGTTTGAGTAATTCTTCTTGAGAAATATCACTATCCATTTCAGCGTTGTGAACTAACGCTAATAAAGATTTAAATTTTTCATCATTTTTTCTTAGTGCTTTAACTCTAACTTCAACTGTATCATTGTCATGTGCAATTGACGGATAATTAAGTAATAAACTAATCATTCTAGACATCAGCGCCTTCACTGCGCTGTTTTCTTGAGGTACTGTACTGGGCTGTTGATATTCATCTGAAAAATCCGAAAAATCTGGCACTTGCCCCTCAAACGACTCACTCTCTGGCATTGGTATCGTATCAAAAGAAGTGGACATTGATTGCTCGGCTTGTTGTTTAAAAACCGTTTGAACTTGATCAACACTTTGCCCAACGACTTGAGCCACACCATCAATTAACTGTTGTTGGTAAATCTCATAATTTACTTGATTGATTAATATTGACACTTTTTCTAAAAATAAAGTTTTGCCTTCAATCGTGTCAAAATCTACTTCTGCCTTTACATGCTCAAATAAAAAATGAGACAGTGTATGCGCTTTTTCAATACGCGCTTCAAAGGCTTTGGTAGATTCTTTTTTAACCAAAGTGTCTGGATCTTCGCCATCAGGCAAGAATAAAAACTTAATTACCAGGCCGGCCTTAATAATTGGCAATGCAATTTGCAGTGCCTTCCAAGCTGCAGCTCGACCTGCATCATCACCATCAAAACAAAAAACAATGGTGTTGGTCGTGCGTGCCAATATCTGTAGGTGCTCTGGTGTTGTCGCTGTGCCTAATGTTGCCACAACTTTGGTGAAGTTCGCCTGGTGTAATGCCACCACATCCATATAACCCTCAACCACCAAAACATAGTCCATCGTGCGAGAATGTTTGCGTGCATGATAAAGGCCGTAGAGCTCTCTTGATTTGGAAAAAATAGGGCTTTCTGACGAGTTTAAATATTTGGCTTTGGCTTTATTGTCAAACGCCCTACCGCCAAAAGCAATGACATTGCCCTTAGTATTATGAATAGGAAACATTAAGCGATCACGGAAAAAATCATAATCACCATATTCGCCTGTTTTAACCAGACCTAAAGATTTTAAATCGGCACTTGCTTGCTCGTCTTTTTCAAAAGCCAATAGTAAATCTTGATTACTTGGTGGCGCAAAGCCCAATTCAAAACGTTTAGCAATCTCGCCACTAATGCCTCTATTTACCGCATAATCGACTGCTTTCTTTTTGGCAGGAGAACCTCTAAGCTGTTGTTTGTAAAAGTCACTCACTTTTTGAGACAAGTCTCGATAGCGCTCCAACCGAGGGTCAACAGGCTTAGTATTGCTGTCGTATTCAATCTTTAAGCCAAACTCACCAGCAATAACTTCAATCGCTTCAACAAAATCTAGGTTGTCAAATTTTTGTACAAAACTAATCGCGCCACCGCTCTCACCGCACTTAAAACAGTGATAAAATTGCTTATGACTATTAACGGCAAAGTTACGATTTTTACCGCCATGAAAAGGACAAGGTGCTCGATAATCGCTACCGGTTTTTTTAAGCGACAAGCGTTTAGAGATCAAATCGACAATATCAATTTGATTCGGTAAATCGTCAATAAAACTTTGACTAATGTAAGGCATAAAATACATTTTAATGAAAAAACAAAATTTTTATCATCCTAAATTTATACCGACTTGGTTTTTGATTGGGTTTATGAAATTAGGCGCCAAACTACCCTTTGCCGCACAAGTATTTATTGGCACTGGTATTGGTCGATTACTTTATCCAATGCTTTCTCGATTTAGAAAAATTGCTTTTGTTAATATTGCCCGCTGTTTTCCTAATAAAAGCTTAAACGAGGTAGAAGATTTAGTCAGACAAAATTTTGAAGCCATCGGCATTTCACTGTTTGAAACTGCGAATGCTTATTTTGGTAAAAGTGAAAAAATTCAAAAACTCATTACTATTCACAACGAGCACTATTTAACGGACGCACTAGATAAAAAGCAAAACGTTATTTTATTGGCCGCTCACTTTATGCCACTAATGCTAGGCTCAAGAGCGCTACTCTTAAAATATAAAATTGCCAACATCTATCGCCCACAAAACAATGCTTTATTTGATGAAGTGATGCGTCAAGGTTTTATTGATAATGGCGCCACTATGATCAAAACAAAAGACACGCGTACAATGATGAAGGCGATTAAAGGCGGTTTACCTATTTGGTATGCACCTGATCAAGATTTAGGAGAACAAAACTCTGTTTTTGCGCCTTTTTTCAACATTCAAACCGCAACAGTTGCTGCGACAGCGCGTTTGGCAAAAACACCAAATACAATTGTGATTCCTTATTTTTTTATTCGAGACTCACAAGGCTACACAATGACCTTTGAGGCACCCCTAGATAATTATCCAGCAGATGACGCAATCAAAAGTGCGAGTAAAACCAACCAAATTTTGCAAGATCAAATTCTTAAAGCACCTGAGCAATATCTTTGGATTCATAAACGTTTTAAAACCAGGCCAGAAGGTGATGCACCTTTTTACTAATTTTTTGTTTTAAGGTGTGGAATCAAAAAAATAATTAGCGTATAATTAACCCTTTACCAAATTTTGATTTACTACTATTTATACTGATTATGTCAATTGATACACAAGCTATTATTAAAGAATACCAACAAGATGCTAACGACACTGGCTCAACAAATGTACAAGTTGCCCTACTAACTGCTCGTATTAAGCACCTAACTGATCATTTTAAAACCCATAAAAAAGACCATCACTCAAGAAGAGGTCTTTTACGTTTAGTTTCTCAACGTAAAAAATTACTCGCTTACCTTAGAGGTAGTGATGTAACTGCTTATTCTGATTTAATTTCTCGTTTAGGTCTTAGAAAATAAATTTTACGCTTTAATAAAAAAGCCCCTTTTGGGGCTTTTTTTATGTCCAGTCAATAGTAAAATCACTTCATGGAACTTTCCCCTACTTATCAAAAAATTGACGATCTAATAGAACGCGCTTCTATTTTATCTGCACATCTTGATTTGGAAGAAAAGCAAGGTCGCCTTGAAGAAGTTTTGCTAGAAATGGAAAACCCAGATATCTGGTCCAATCCAGAAGTCGCACAAGCACTTGGGAGAGAAAAATCAAAACTAGAATCAATTTGCCAAACCTTTGACGAGGCAAGCGCTGTACTGGAAGACGCTAAAGAACTATTAGACATGGCTCAGCTTGAAGATGATGAAGATACAGCTAACAGCGTTATTGATGACTTGAATCGCATTGAAACTTCAATTGAACGGTTAGAATTCCAAAGAATGTTTAGTGGCGATCTTGATGCTAATTCCGCTTACTTAGATATCCAATCAGGCTCAGGTGGAACCGAGGCACAAGATTGGGCAGAAATGATCCTGCGAATGTATCTTCGTTGGGGCGAAAAACACAACTTCAAAGTTAAGCTTATGGAAGTCTCTGCTGGGGAAGTGGCTGGCATCAAATCAGCTACGATTCATTTTGATGGCGAATACGCGTTTGGTTGGTTACGTAGTGAAATTGGTATTCATCGTCTGGTTAGAAAATCACCCTTTAATGCCAATGGCAAGCGCCACACCTCTTTTTCATCTGTGTTTGTCTCCCCTGAAGTGGATGATAATATCGACATAGACATCAATAAAGCTGATATTCGTATTGATACTTATCGTGCCAGTGGCGCTGGTGGACAGCACGTAAATAAAACCGATTCAGCAGTGCGTATTACTCACTTACCAAGTAGTACTGTGGTTCAATGCCAAGATGGCCGCTCACAACATGCCAATAAAGATCAGGCAATGAAACAGCTTAAATCTAAACTTTATGAGCTTGAAATGCAAAAACGTAATAGTGAAAATCAAGAATTAGAAGATGCAAAATCAGATATTGGCTGGGGGCATCAAATCCGCTCTTACGTGCTTGATCAATCTCGTATTAAGGATTTACGCACCGGTGTAGAATCATCCAATACGCAAGATGTATTAGACGGCAACTTAGACAAATTTATTGAAGCCAGCCTTAAAGCTGGATACTAATTATGTAATAGGCAAGGCCTGTTACATTTATGGAGAAAAAAATGACGAGCGATACAACAACACATTACGATATGATTGCCATTGGTGCAGGCTCTGGTGGATTATCAGCCGTTGAGCGTGCTAGTGAATATGGTAAAAAATGCGCTGTGATTGAAGTAAAAACCATTGGTGGCACTTGTGTCAATGTTGGCTGTGTACCTAAAAAGGTCATGTGGTTTGCTGCCAACACTGCAACACAAATCAATAGTGCCCAAGGTTTTGGCTTTGATGTTGATGTTAAAAATTTCTCATGGAAAAAACTCAAACAAGGCAGAGATAGCTACATTAAAGGCATTACCAATTGGTATGACGGCTATTTGGAAGACTTAGGCATTGATTACCTTCATGGCTTTGGTAAATTGGTTGATAAAAATACAGTGTCTGTTAATGGCAAGACTTATACCGCTGATAATATCGTACTTTCCCCTGGTGGCGAGCCTGCAGTGCCACATATTGAAGGCGCACAATATGGCATTACTTCAGATGGTTTTTTCGAACTAGAAGACTTGCCTAAAAAAGTAGCGGTAATTGGTGGTGGTTATATTGGCGTAGAGCTTGCTGGCGTGCTCAATGCCTTAGGTTCAGAAGTAGAAATATTTGGCCGTGCTGATACTTTACTTAGGGGGTTTGACTCAATGATTCAAGCTGCACTTGACAAAGACTATACGGCACATGGTATTACTATTCACCACGAATCTCAAATTGAAAAAGTAACAGAAGATAGAACTGTTATTACCAATAAAGGTAAGTTCTCTGGCTTTGATCAAATTATTTGGGCGGTGGGTAGAAACCCAATGACGCAACATCTTGGTTTAGAAAATGCGAATGTTAAATGCGATCAACGCGGTTTTATTCCGACTGATAAATTTCAAGTGACCAATATTGATAATATTTTTGCTCTGGGTGATGCAACAGGTCGTGCACCACTCACGCCCGTCGCCATTGCCGCTGGCAGAAGACTGTCTGACCGCTTATACAATGGTATGACTGATCGTCACCTTGATTACAACAACATTTCTAGTGTGGTCTTCTCTCATCCGCCGATTGGCACCATTGGCCTAACAGAAGATGAGGCCAATGAAAAATTTGATAAAGTTAAAATCTATCAATCAGAATTTACGCCAATGGCAGATGCCCTGCTTGATCATAAAACCACGACTGCTTTAAAATTAGTTTGTGAAGGTGATAATGAAAAAATTGTAGGCTGTCATATTATGGGTCATGGTGCTGATGAGATGCTACAGGGTTTTGCAGTGGCAATTAAAATGGGCGCGACTAAAAAACAGTTTGACGATACGGTGGCGATTCATCCGTCAAGTGCCGAAGAATTAGTAACATTAAGGTAATTAACGGCGATTTAGTTTTCGCCATTTATATGGCTCAATCGGTGGGGTGTGAAAACTCCAAAATCCTAATTTTTCCGCTCTGGCTAAATCTTCTTCTTGTCGATAAGTGTCTTTATAAGAATACGCCATGCCTGCCTCGACCATAAGCTTGCCGATATCAACATCGCCTTTATACACTTTAACTAAAATGCGTTGGTAATGATCAATACCGACTGGTTCAATCAATAATTTTCCGGGTAGATTTTTTAATGTTTGTTTTAAATAGGCTTTGGATAATCGACCACAATTAATCGTTTTAAATTTTGTTTTTCTGCATTTTTGACGCATCTCTGGGGTGTCAATGCCTTTGATACGCATTTGCATACTAATGCTATCACCATCGACAATATAGAGTGTTTTTTCACTGTTTAATGTGAAATCTCCTGGGCTAGCCAAAGTGTTTATGGATAACAACAGGCATAAAGTAAATAATTTCATGTAGACAAGTACTAGCGGTAAAATTAATGATTTTATAAGACTATCGCACGACGTGAGCGCTTTAGAACAAATACAATTTGATAGTAATGGATTAATTCCAGCAATCGCCCAAGATTTTAAAACAGGGGAGATCTTAATGTTTGCATGGATGAATGAAAAATCCTTGGCACTCACGATTGAAAAACAACAGGCGGTTTATTATTCTCGTTCCAGAAAAAAACTTTGGTTTAAAGGCGAAGAGTCAGGACACACACAATTAATCAAAGAAATCTATACAGATTGTGATAATGATGTTATCCTGCTTAAAATAGAGCAAATTGGTGGTATTGCTTGTCACACCGGCAGACAATCATGTTTTTTTCAAAAGTTAGAAAGTGATAATTGGAAAAAAATGACAAAAATACTAAAAGACCCAAAAGATATTTATGGATGATATATTAAACAAATTAGAGCAAATACTTGAAGACAGAAAATCCGCCAAAGCAGATGAATCTTATGTGTCTTCTTTATATGCCAAGGGCTTAGATGAAATCTTAAAAAAGATTGGCGAAGAGTCTACAGAAGTTGTGATGGCTGCTAAAGATGCCGATAAAAATAAAATCATCTACGAAGTTGCTGACTTATGGTTTCACACGCTTGTATTACTACGACACAAAGATATCGAAGTGTCTAAAATACAAGATGAATTATCATCACGATTTGGCTTATCGGGTTTAGAAGAAAAAGCCAATAGAAATAATTAAACAATAGGAGATAGACATGGGATTTGGAATACCTGAATTACTCATCATACTAGTAATTGTATTACTAGTGTTTGGCGGAAAGCGTTTAAAGAACATTGGTGGCGACCTTGGTGGCGCCATTAAAGGCTTTAAAAAATCAATGAAAGAAGGTGAAGGCGACAAAATTGACAACAAAGATGATGTCATCGAAGCTAAAGTCGTTAAAGAAGAAGAGAAAACTAAATAATCCTAGCTTATGTTTGATGTTGGTTTTTGGGAGTTTGCCTTAATTGGGGTTATTACTCTAATTGTAGTAGGTCCGGAAAGAATGCCGGGAATTGCTAAAAAGACTGGACGCTACATCGGCAAGGCTAAAAAATTTGTCTCCAAAATAAAAGAAGATATTGACGACGAGTTTGAAGCAGACAAACTCAAAGAGCATTTGAGTCTTGAAGACAAAGACTCAAATATTGTTGAAATTTTTGAAGAAACCAAAAAATCTTTAAACGAAATTAAACAAGACGCTGACAAAAAATAATCATGACTTCAAAGCATAACAAAGAAGAAATGACTTTTGTTCAACATATGATTGAACTGCGCGACATCTTGTTACGTTCAGTCATTGCTATATTTGTAATTTTTTTAGGATTGTTTCCTTTTGCTAACGAAGTTTATTCTTTTGTAGCTACGCCTATTATCAATACACTGCCCGCTGGATCTAATCTTATTGCCACTGGCGTTATTTCTCCTTTTTTAACGCCATTAAAAATGTCGTTAATCCTTTCAGTTTATATTGTTATGCCCTACTTGCTATATCAAGGATGGTCATTTATTGCACCTGCACTCTATAAGCATGAAAAACAAATGATTGCGCCTTTAGTCATATCCTCAAGCATCTTATTCTATACAGGGCTGGTATTTTCTTTTTATATTGTTTTTCCTGTTATTTTTGGATTTCTTTCTAGTGTTGGCCCTGATATTGTTAAATTTGCCCCTGATATGCAAAATTATTGGGATTTTGCACTCAAGGTGTCGTTTGCTTTTGGTGTAGCTTTTGAGGTGCCTATTGCTACTATTTTGCTGATCATGTTCGGAGCCACAACAGTTGAAAAACTTAAAAGCAATCGCCCTTATGTAATTATTGGCGCTTTTGTACTGGGTATGTTGCTCACACCACCTGATATTATCTCTCAAACTCTAATTGCTATACCAATGTGGTTGTTATTTGAAGCAGGGCTTATTTTTGCGCCAATGTTTAAAAGACAGAAACCAGATCAGCCTACAGACAATAATGATCCAGTCAAGCCTTCGGCGGGCTCAAAAAAGAATGACTCTAATACTGACGAATCGAATGATGAAGATTGGGATGATGAGGCGCTAGACGCTGAAATGGATAAGATTGACGAAGAATTTAATAAATTAGAAAAAGACTAAATTAGCCTAACAATTCAAAAGCGTTAATCACACTTTCGGCTACATCAACAATGCGTTTATTTTTATCCATTGCCATCTTACGCAGAGACTGATAAGCATCATCTTCATTAATATCTTTGTGCTTCATTAATAAACCTTTGGCTTTTTCAACTGCTTTACGCTCTGAAAGCTGACTTCGTGTTGCATCAAGCTCATCTTTTAAAGCCTGAAACTCTCTAAAGCGCGCCATTGCCACATCAATAATAGGCTGCACTCTGTTCTCTTCAAGACCATCAACAATATAAGCATTAACCCCTGATTTGATCGCTGAACTTGCCATTTCAGAATTAGATTCTTCGGTAAACATTACGATTGGCTTTGGTTTGGTTTTGTTTACATCCGTTAAATTAGCAAATACTTCATTATCAGGAATATCCGCATTCACAATCACCACATCTGCATGTGTCATTTCATTACTATCTTGTAGATTGGTACTACTATCCATTCGACAAATCACTTCATGACCTTTATCTTGTAAGGCGCGACGTAGCATCGCTGAACGACCGGTATTTTCATCAACTAAGATGATTTTTAGTGCTGTATTCATAAGCGGGTATTTTACCTTTAATTCAATTACCTGACAATAAAAAAGCCCCGCATGTGCGGGGCTTGAAACTCAAGTGAGTTCTCTTGGGGGAGTTATTTTGTAAACTCTGGGTAAGCAGCCAAACCACATTCTGCAATATCCACACCTTCTGATTCTTCTTGATCAGAAACTCGGATACCCATGATGGCTTTAAGCACTAACCACAATACCATTGAGGTGCCGAATACCCAAACAAAGATTGTACCTGCGCCAGCTAACTGACCACTGAATGACACACCTGAGTTAGTCAATGGTACAGCTAATAAGCCCCATAAACCAACCACACCATGTACAGAGATTGCACCAACTGGATCGTCAATCTTGAAAACCTTGTCCAAGATATCGATTGAGAATACCACCAAGAAACCACCGACAGCACCGATCAATGTTGCTTCTAAAGCCGTTGGTGTATCTGGACC
>CAZKWW010000023.1:0-9517 GCA_964556635.1 uncultured Candidatus Ruthturnera sp. | reverse complement strand
ACCATATCCGTCTATTAGGTTTAGACAACTTTGCACAATGTGCAGGCGCGTCAATGGTAATTCACCGAGGAAATACTATCTAGTTTTTAGATAGTTTTCAACTAAAAAACCTCGGCTATTTTAGTTGGGGTTTTTTTTACTATAAAATAAAAGATATGAATAATAAGCCAGATAGATACGTAGGATTAAATAATGAAATTAATGGTGGAATGACCACTATTGGCAAGATAATACGTGATGCATGGGTTTTTGGATTAATTGATGAATCTGAAACGTGCAAAGGTTGGAATATTCAAGGTATTGACGATCTATTGCAAAAGGTTAATTTAGAGTGGGATAAATATGGCTGTATGGTTAGCCAATTGCCTGAAAATCTAGCAAAGCGTCATACTAAAATTCATAGTGACGCTATTAACAAAGCCAGGTTGGCTGGATGGTCCGGTGAAATTGAAACGGATGATGAAGAATAATTAATATTACTGATGTAAGGAGAGAAGATGTCTGAAATAACAGTAGACCCAAAACAATACATAATTAAAGATGAGCCGTATTATGAGGCTGTTGATAAAGAAATAGAGCTTTATGAATCAGCTTACGATGTACGTATGCCGATGATGATTAAAGGTCCAACGGGTTGTGGTAAATCACGTTTTGTTGAGCATATGGCCTGGAAATTAGGCAAGCCATTAATCAGTGTTGCTTGTAATGAAGACATGACCGCCTCTGATTTGGTTGGTCGTTTCCTGTTAGATAAAGACGGTACAAAATGGCAAGACGGCCCATTAACAACCGCTGCCCGTATTGGTGCGATTTGTTACCTAGATGAAATTGTTGAAGCACGTCAAGATACAACCGTTGTCATTCACCCATTAACAGACCACCGTCGTGAATTACCACTTGATAAAAAAGGTGAGCTAGTTAAGGCACACCCTGATTTTCAATTAGTGATTTCATATAACCCAGGTTATCAATCACTGATGAAAGACCTTAAGCAATCAACCAAACAGCGTTTTGGCGGTATGGATTTTGATTACCCAGAAACTGAACTAGAGGTTGAAATCGTTTCTAAAGAGTCAGGCGTGGATAAAGCCATGGCTGAAAAATTGGTACAAATTGCACATCGCGCACGTAACCTTAAAGGTCACGGATTAGACGAAGGTATTTCTACACGTTTATTGGTATACGCAGGTCAGTTAATTGCCCAAGGTGTTGATGCAGAAGCTGCTTGTAGCATGACAATGATTACGCCATTAACGGATGATCCAGATATGCGCGATACGCTTAATGCTGCTGTACAGACGTTCTTAGGTTAAACAGTATTCGTTAAAAATACTTGTTGAATAGTTTAGTAATTAAACAAGTATTGAATTAAGTAACTAATTAAGGCAATTTATTATGTCAAAAGTTATACTTGAGGATTATGCAGAATTTTTGGAGAAAATTACTCCAGAAGTCAAAAGCGTATTAGATGCGACTTTTGCTGATGCTGCACGTGTTATTTCCCCTGCTGGTCTTAAAGATTATCTAGATGGCGCTAAGTCTTTGTGTGGCTTAGGAAAAGGCAATGATCTAGTTGTGACTTATCTTGAAGTCATGCCACAAATTTCTAAAGAGTGTGGCGAAGATATTATTCCTGATTGTGTGACTGCTGCAATGAAGCTTTCATCGCTAACTTCTGGCGAGGTTGTTTCGTTACTATTGTCTAATTTGCCTTTAGTTGCAAGGCACTTAGGTGATGCTCAATTAGTGCGTGGTTACTTAACCTTAATTCACCAACTGGCTTCAACGGCGGCACGTGGTTTACGCCCAATGTTGTTACACATCGATGAATTGTTGTCTAAATTAACTTTAAGCGGCTTGCGCCGTTGGGCTAATTTTGGCGCTAAAGCTTATCGAAGAGATTTTAACAATCTAACTTCTTATTTTGCATTGGAAGCAGCAGACTCACGTGCCATGCTTGAAAAAGAGCGTCGTGGTGTTTTGTTTGTTAAAGTACAACGAAAGCTTAACTTTTATTTACGTGCACTTTGGGGGCGTGATTTCTTTATTCGCCCAACGGGTGCAGATTACACCGATTTTCGACCTTACGTAGAAGACCGTATTCTTTATGTGCCAGATGCTTTAGATGATATTGAGGGTATTGAAGGTTTAGAGGTTTATCGTGCGACTGTGGCGCATATGGCGGCACATATGATGTATACCAGTCAATCCATGTCGGCAGAGCAGCTTAGCCCTGCACAAATGTTTTTCATTGGCTTATTAGAAGATGCACGAGTTGAGTATAAGGCCTCTAATGAATTTCCTGGTTTGAAGAAATTATGGCGCTCATTAATGATGTTTGAGCATGAAGAGCCAGCTGAGCATGAAACTATGGGTATTTTAGAAGGGTTTGCTTTGCAGTTATTAGATGCAGATGCAACTGGACACGATGAGCAGTTAAATGATTTTGCTGCTAAATTCCACAATGAAATCGAAGCCAACCAAGACGATAATAACTTCGCTTGGATGATGGGTATTGAGTTGTACAATATTTTTGCTGGTCGAAAAGCAGTGCCAAGTTTAAGAATCTTAGAGCGTTACCGTGTTGATTATCGCGACGATAATCGCATTGTATGGCATTATGAAGATATTGATTGGGACTTGGGTATTGAGTATATGGCAGCCAGCCAAAAACAAGTACGCTATAAGGTTAGCCCATTAATGATGGCACACGAAGTGGATTGTGAGCTTGCTGGTGATGATGCTCAAGAAGTTTGGGTATGTGAAGACAACATGCGCTTTTATGAAGATGATTTAACTGACAATGCTAGATCGTTTAATGATGAGTGGGGTAAAGAGCCAATTTCTGATCCTTATCACTATCATGAGTGGGATTATCAAATTCAGTTGCACCGCCCTGATTGGGCAACGATTTACGAGCGTCGTGCAAGTAAAGGCGATCCAGAAGAGATTGACAATATTTTGCTTGAACATAAGCCAATTGCACATCGTATTCGTCAAATTATTGACTTATTATCACCCGCAGGCGTGCAACGCCAGCGAGGTATGGAAGATGGCGATGAAGTCGATATTAATGCAGCAATTGATGCAATGATTGCGATCCGCATGGGTGAACAACCTAATCCACGTATTACCATGCGTAATGTTTTAAATACACGTGATCTATCAGTTGTAGTGCTATTAGATCTATCTGAATCTACCAATGAGTATGTCGGTGATTCTGATAAAACTATTTTGCAATTAACCCGTGAAGCGGCAACATTAGTGTCAACAGCGATTGAAGGTATTGGCGACCCATTTGCATTACATGGCTTTGCCTCTGATGGTCGTCATGATGTGGAATATTTCCGCCTGAAAGACTTTAATCAACACTTTGATGATGAGGCCAAATCACGCCTTTCTGGTATGAAGGGCGGCCTTTCTACGCGTATGGGTGCTGCACTTCGTCATGCAGGTGCGCATTTACATAAACAACAAGAAAAACGTAAATTGATTCTCTTGGTAACTGATGGAGAGCCAGCAGATATTGATGAGAGTGATCCGCAACACTTGCGTTTTGACACCAAAAAATCAGTAGAAGAGTTGTATTCAACCGGCGTTTTAACTTATTGCCTAACGCTTGACCCACATGCTGATGCCTATGTAAAACGCATCTTTGGTGAAAACAACTACACAGTCATTGAAAATGTAGAACGTTTGCCTGAGCAATTGCCACTATTATTTGCGAGTTTGACGGCTTAACGCCACCATGTTTGAGAACGACGAAAAATTAATAAATTTTGAACCTAAATATCCGCACACTTTGCCACAGGATTGGAAAGATATTGACAATCCAACGGTGTATGAAATCAGTGCTACTTTAGATACTCTAAAAAAGATGTATGCAGATCAAGTGAGAGACCTTAATCAGGGTAGGGTAGATACTGAAATAGGCGAAGAAAATTTGCGCAATATCGCCACCAATTATCAAAGCATTAAATCCATTTTATTTCAACCTCGTTAAACAAGGAAAACATTTTGAGTACTGAAAACCAGCCGCTAATATTTGAAGTTAGCCAAAATAATTTTGAAGATTTAGTTATTCACAACTCGTCTCACTTGCCAGTGTTGGTTGAGTTTATGGGTGTATGGTCTGAGCCTTGTATTAAAACAGAATACGCGATTGCTGAATTAGCCAAGGAATTTCCTGGTGATTTTATTTTTGCCAAAATTGATATTGATGAGCAAGAGGAATTAAAACAGCAGTTTTCAATTACCAATATTCCAACTTTGGCAGTGTTTAAAGACGGCAAAGAAGTACAAAGAGAAGAGGGTGAGCTGCAACTGGAAGAGTTAAGAATTTTGCTTAAACATTATGGTGTTTTTAGAGAGTCCGATGAATTGCGCGATCAGGCTAGAAAAAAGCACATGGATGGTGATACTCAATCGGCAATTATGCTACTAACTCAAGCAATTTCATCTGACCCTAACAATGTGCGCGTAGCACTTGATATGGTGCAAATTTTCTTAGACATAGGTGAAATAGAGCAAGCTCAAGGTTTGTTTGATAGGTTGCCAGAATCTGCACAAAAAACAGACATTGGCTTGTCAATATCTTCTCAACTGAACTTTATACGTTTGGCTCAAAACACTGCTGGTACAGCTACACTTCAAGCGCAAGTACTAAAATCGCCTGATGATTATCAAGCACGATTTGACTTAGCAGTTTGCTTATTTGCACAGCATGATATTGAACAAGGCATGGAGATGTTGTTTTTTATTCAAGAAAACAGTGCAGACTTTAAAGATGGTGCTGCTAAAGAGATGATTGGCATGATTTGCAACATGCTTGCCAACACCAATCCAGAAGAAAGTGGTGCTTATCGCCGTCGTTTGGCTAATCTAATTAGCGAATAGTTCTAGAAAAAAGCTATTACGTATTGTTGGATTCAGAAACATATCTCAACCAAAAGAAACCAAATAGTCCTGAAAATAACGAAGCAATTAAAATACCAACCTTAGCTTGAAATATAAGCTCTGGCATACCCAAGAATGCCAAATCTGCCACAAAAATTGACATTGTAAAGCCAATACCACCTAAAAAAGCCACACCAAATATTTGACTCATTGTGCTATTTTTTGGCAAAGTTGCTATTTTTAGTTTAATGGCTA
This sequence comes from uncultured Candidatus Ruthturnera sp., assembly GCA_964556635.1. GTDB lineage: Bacteria > Pseudomonadota > Gammaproteobacteria > PS1 > Pseudothioglobaceae > Thioglobus_C. Next base: position 4,366 of record CAZKWW010000023.1, on the reverse strand, counting down.
GCCACGATACGCCGAATATCCCAATAACTTTTCCTAGTATCAACCCTACGATTACACCAATAGAAATAGGCTGCATAATTGTGGTGCCAATGGAGTTTAAATCAATGCTAATGCCAGCGTTAGCTAATGCGAATAAAGGGATAACAAAAAGTGCAATTGGCAGGTGTAAATTTTGCTCCAACCTAGATGCAGGTGTGCCAATAGCATCAATTCTGCATTGTAGCTCTATCAAGATCGCTTTTTGTTTTTCATGCAACTGGTGGTCTTCAAGTTTTGGATAGTCATCATATTCACTGAGTAGATTGTTCGCATGCTGTGTAAAGCTAGCAGGTACTTGTTTTGGTTTTGAAGGTATTGCCAAAGCGGCAATCACGCCTGATATGGTTGCATGAACGCCGGATTCCAGCATAAAGAACCACATAAATACGCCAACAATAAAATAAGGGAAAATTGTATGAATGCCAAATCGATTAAACGCCATTAGAATAAGAAAAGCAACACCAGAAAGAATCAGCGGTAAATAAAAGATTTGATCTGTATAGAAAACAGCAATCACTAAAACAGCGCCTAAATCATCAACAATTGCGAGTGCAACCAAGAAAGTCACAAGCGCACTTGGCACTCTCTTTTTTAGTAAAACCAAAGCGCTAATTGCAAAGGCAATGTCTGTCGCCATGGGTATGCCCCATCCTGTAGCGCCATCTCCACCACTGTTAATTGATAAATATAATAACGCTGGAACCAGCATTCCGCCAATAGCCGCTAATATTGGTAAGATTGCAACTTTAATATTGGAAAGCTCTCCTGCTAAAATTTCTCTTTTTATTTCTAGGCCGATAATAAAAAAGAAAAGCGTCATCAATCCGTCGTTAATCCAATAATGAATTGAATGTGACAACTTCCAAGAGCCTACAGCTAGATCAATTTTTGTGTGGAATAAATGAATGTAGGTTTCTGCCAAAGGAGAGTTGGCAAGGATAAGTGCCAATATAGTTGTTAGCATTAAAACAATACCGGTAGTGGTTTGAGCGTGCAAAAAATGCTCAAAAGGTGTTGAGATTTTTTTAAATGCTTTTTCCCATGGTGCGTATAGCCTCATATGTGTCTTTTTCTTATTAAACAGTAATCATATATTTTAAATAAAATTTACCAACCATATGGCAAGTAACTCAAAAATAAAATGAACAAAGTATAGATATTATTAAATTATTATATTATAATTAATTTATATTAGTTTCCAACGGGGGAAACTAAACGTTAAACAAAGGCGTTTATTTGGATCTTTTACATAAAGGATTTGAGTAAGCGTTTTTTTCGTTTCTAAAGGGAGGTGAAACGAGTAATAAGGAAAAGATAATGAAACAATTAGTGATGAAATTTATTTGGGCTTTTTTCTGGCTATTTTTTGGCCTCATGGTTGCGTATAGCAATAATGTGGTTGAGCCTATTCAAATCGCCTTGATTTCGTTGATCAGTTTGCTGACAGCGGATGGGGTTAAATTCGTCATTAAGAAAATCGCTGCACACGCACTAACATAACTCGTCATTGTGTTAATTTACAATCGGTAGTGTGGTTTGGCTGTTGTAATGTGGCCATTCATAGCGAATAGGGTAGTTTCGGCGGTAATCTTCAAAATTTCCAATATTTTTGATGGCCGCCGTGTCTTGCTTAAAGTCGTAAATTTCGTTTAGTGTGTCTTTAAGATTGTCTTTTTTTACCTCTAAAACACCTGGATTAATCAAATTAACAATATTTTTATCTTGTTTTTGACCGGTAAAGTCACACAAAGCCTCGTAGACCATAAAGCTACCCATAAATTTGGCATCCACCGAATGTCCGGCGATGTGTGGTGTAGCCCAATAGGCATCTTTTTGTAAGTTTTGGTTGATAGCTGGCTCATTTTCCCAGCAATCAATGATATTGACCATCGTTTGGGTTTTTTCCCAAATTTTTTCTTCAATCACACCGCCTCGCGCGGCATTAAAAACAATGGTTTTTTCACTAATATGGTGAAAATTCGCCTCATTTAGTAGTTGATACGATGGATATTTGCCATCAAACGTCAGTGGTGTGTGAAAAGTAACGATATCAGCGCTGAGTGCGGTATCTAAATCGACAAAATTGGGTAAATTTTCATTTTCTTGTCTGATGGGGTCGTTTAATAGCGTTTTTATGCCCATTAAATCTGCTTTTGCAGCCAATCTTGAACCAACATTGCCGACACCGATTATTCCCAAAGTTTTTTGAGTGTAGTCAAATTCAAACTCGTTGGCTAAGTTAACAATGCCACTAATCACAAACTCGGCCACTGCCATTGAGTTACAACCTTGCGCCGAAAAGAAAGTAATGTTGTTTTCTCTTAAATAATCTTGATCAACATGATCAAGGCCGGCGACGGTTGAGCCGACAAATTTAATCGAGCTACCTTGTAACAAGTCTTGATTAACTTTGGTGCGCGAGCGTACGATCAGTACGTCTGCATCCTTAACAGAGGCTGAATCAATGCTTCGGCCAGGCAAGGCTTTAATTTCGCCAAAATCGCTAAATATTGTGTCGTAGGCATAGCATGCATCGTCAATGATTAATTTCATATTTTTATTACTAAGGTGCAAGCAAGGCTTGCATCTGTTACCAGTTGATTTGTTTTAGATTGTGTATTTTAAGGTAGTCGTTGGCTTGTGAGAAATGTTTGCAACCAAAAAAACCTTTGTGCGCCGAAAAAGGTGATGGGTGTGCTGCGGTTAACACCAAGTGTTTGCTTTGATCAATCAACTCGATTTTTTGCTGTGCATAAGCGCCCCATAATAAAAACACCAAATTTTGTTTTTGCTCGTTTAGGATGTCAATCACCGTATCGGTAAAATCAACCCAGCCTGATTTGGCATGTGAGCCTGGCGAGTTTTTCTCAACAGTGAGTACGCTATTAAGTAGTAACACACCTTGAGTGGCCCAATGGGTTAAATCGCCATTTTTACTGGGCTTGATGTTAAGGTCTAACTCTAGCTCTTGATAGATGTTTTTGAGTGAAGGTGGGATACTGATGCCTTTAGGCACTGAAAAGCTTAAACCATGTGCCTGACCTTCATTGTGATAAGGGTCTTGCCCGAGAATAACAACTTTGGTGTTGTTAAAACTACTCAGATCAAAAGCATTAAATATTTGATCTTTGGGCGGGTAGATGGTTTTGTTTTGGGCTGATTCGTCGTCTAAAAATTCAAGCAGATGTTGGCAATAATCTTGCTTGAAAATAAAGTTTAGTTTTTCTGACCAATCGTTGGTCAAAGTCCAGCCCACCAGAGTCTGAGTCGATAGCCTAGTGTAGTGGTATAGCCTACTTCAACAAATTGGATGCGACCTTCGGTATTGATAAAAAAACTACTCGGCGTGCCTTTGACGCCAAACAAGCGAGACAAAGAGCCAGAGTGATCGTTAATGATGTTGTCTAGTTTTAAGTTGTTTTCTTCAGCGTATTTTTTGATGTCGTCATCAGAGCCGGATTGAATGGCGATGTTAAGCACTTTGTAATCTTGTGAAATGGCTTGAACGTTGTCGTTTTCGACTTCGCAAACCGGACACCAAGTCGCCCAAAAGTGGATCAAAATACCTTGATCAGGCAATGGGTTGGAATTGATGGTTTCACCGGTTAGCGTTTTAGAGGTGAAGCTAGGCACTTGGCCAATGGTTAAGTCTTGTTGTTGCCACATGCGAATGACAAAGATAGCTAAAATAACCATCATTAATTGCATGAGGGTTTTTCTGCTTGGGCGATTAATTTTCATGTTGCGTATTATAACTTAAGGATGATAATGACGGATTGGATACAGCGTTGGAAAGATGGAAAAATAGGCTGGCACCGAGACCAAGCAAACGCTAAGTTAATTGAGTTTATAGACTGTTTAGCGCTCAAGCAGGGTGACACGGTATTTGTGCCTTTGTGTGGCAAAAGCTACGATATGGTTTATTTGCTTAATCAAGGTTTTAAGGTGATTGGTGTTGAGCTTAGTCAGCTGGCAATCGAGCAATTTTTTGATGAAAATAATCTTGCCTATACAACTCATCAAAGCAAACAATTTACCCTGTACCAAGGTGAGAATATTACCTTGTATTGTGGCGATTATTTTGCACTGGATGTATCGATATTAAAATCAGTTTCTGCGGTGTATGATCGCGCAGCGCTAATCGCGCTAGTGGCTGATTTAAGAGCAAAATATGCGCAGCATTTATACTCTATAATATCGAATGATTGCAGGGTGTTATTATTAACACTAAATTACCCGCAATCACAAATGAGTGGACCACCTTTTGCGGTGAATGAGAATGAAGTGGTTTCACTATTTAGTAAGGGGTTCGAATGTCAACAATTGC